>JAHJFW010000028.1 GCA_018824765.1 Patescibacteria group bacterium | reverse complement strand
GTGCTTTTGGACGGGAGAAATTTGTTAAAACCCGAAGAAGCTCTGCGTCACGGTTTTACATACATCCGAGTCGGGAGGAAATAAAAATAATATTCCCTGAGCTCGTCGAAGGGTTACATTATCGCAGTCCTTCGACAGGCTCAGGAGCAAATTTTTTGATTGGATTGCCGTAGCAGTATTATTTCGAATAAGAAGGTCCTATGAACTTGAAATTTCCACGCAGCGTCGGCGCTGTTTCCGGCTGGATGATCATCGCTTTTATTTTAGGCGTGGCTTTCCATTCCGCTTTTGCTTTTCAGCCACTGCCGGATTCATTTTGGAAATCATATTTTTTTCTTTGCGCTTTTTTAATCGCATTTTTTGTTTCACGCGGGCGTGGCGACAGCCAAAACAGCGGTTTGTCCAATACGATTTTACCGCAGACCATGTTATTGGTCCTATTTGCTTTTTCGCTCGGCGTCTGGCGCGTGGATGTGGCGCCGAGACCGCATCTTCAGCGGTTCAATAATAGGATTTTTTTAGTGTCGCAATCAAGCGCTGGCACCGGCTTGGCAAAGGCGCTGGTTGATTGGCGGCTTTTTGTGTCGGCACGCATTGCCAAAGCATTGCCGCCGGATCAGTCCGCCTTAGTGGCCGGCATTTTGTATGGTGAAAAACAGCTGTCAAAAGAGCAGCGCGATGCTTTTGTCGCTTCAGGCCTCATGCACATTGTGGCGGTTTCCGGGTCGAACGTAACGGTTGTCGTGCAATTCATTTCCTTTTTGGTTTTGAGTTTCGGCTTGAGGCGCCGGTCGGGATTTTTATTGACTTCCTTGGCCATAGTTTCGTTTGTCGGCTTTGTCGGATTTTCAGCTTCAGTTGCACGCGCCGCGACTATGGGATGGCTGATTCTTCTTGCCCGCCTAAGCGGTCGCATCGTAACGCCGAGCCGGATTTTATTTGCGGCCGCCGCATTTTTACTTTTGATAAACCCCTGGCAACTGTTTTACGACATTGGTTTTGCTTTGTCGTTTTTGGCGATGTGGGGACTGCTCTCGTGGGCGCCCTTGTTTCAGTCACGGCTGAGTTTTTTAACCAAACGCCTGTCCATTCGCGAATCCGTTTCCATGACTCTGGCGGCAACGCTCATGACTGCGCCGTATTTGGCGTGGGCATTTGAACGCATGACTTTGGCCGGCCTCATAACCAACATTATAGTTTTGCCGCTCGTCCCGTTTACCATGCTGTGGGGAGCCGTGTCTGCCGCGTGGGGGGATTTGCCGTTCGGATTTATCGTGAATGCGCCGGCTGAAGGCTTGGCCGTCGCCATTCAAAAGATTGCTTCGCTGGCCGAAGTCGCGCCATGGTTGAACCTGAAAATTTACGCCTTGGATTTATCCACAGTTGTGGCAACTTACGCTTTAATATTCTATTTACGCTCTCAACTAAGCGCAAAAAATGAGTTATCAACAATTGGGCGCAATAATGATAGAAAAGCCGGCTATTTTTAGATTTTTGTTACAATTTTTTGACAAGTGAAATTTTTGTGAACGGCTTAAAAAAAGCGCGAAGAAACCGCGTTTTTTTGTTTTGTCAGACGAGCCTGACAGGATTCTTGACCCTTATGTCGATCGTTTCCATACTTTAAGCAAGGGTCGCAAGATCCCGTACCTCGACAAAATCAAAGGAGACGGCTTAAAAAAATTAAGCCGTGAACAGGTCATGCGCTTCGGGCGCGAATGGGGAACAGAGCGGCTCCATTTTGCGCCCCGATCCGGTTTCGACTGGATCGGAGATGGGCGTTAGAGGAAAATGATCTGTCAGGGTTGAACGTGGTTCATGTTTGGAAGTTTTATTTTGTAATCGTGATCCACATTCCCGGACGGTTGTATTGGCGGACGTATATTCGGCCGCAGAAAGCCGTCAAATCTTTATCGGTCCAGTTTCCGTTTCGGATTGTTTGAGCGATGAGTGCGCCGTCTCCTTTGGAGTCATAAGAAAACCTTGCTCGTTTTGGCCGCGATGCATAGCGGCTGTGACGGGGAGGTTTTCTTACGGGACTTCCCTGTTTCGGCAATTGCCGAGACAGCACCTTAACAATCAAACGGGAGGCGGCTCTGATGGTTCCCAAGGCTATCTTCAAAGCGTGCATGGGACTGCTGTTCATGCTCATGTGCGAATCGCTGATGTTCGCGTTCGTCTTCGGTGGTTGCGCCAGAGGCAAAACCGATGAACAGCTATTGGCGCAGGAAGGCGACGTGCTCGGCGCGAACTTGTTGTGCAAAGCGGGCAAGATCGATTATCCGATCGATGAAGCCGCCATGTTCGACATCTACAACGGCAGGGCGTTTTACACGGATGGCAACCATCTTGGGTATGACATCGAGCTGCCGGAAGGCGAGGCAGTCCGTTCCATCGGGTGCGGCGTTCTGCGTTTCTACGGTCCGGCATCAGGATACGGAGAGCTGGTGGCGGTCGTGGAGTATCAACTCGAGTATCCGGCCACGGTTGTAAACGGCGAGGGCAATACGGTTTCGATCAGCACCTTCCTCGCCATCTACGGCCATTTGAGGAAGAGCCAAGAACGCGATGGGCAGGCCTTGCCGTTCAGGGTCGGGGATATGGTCGCATGCGGCGATGTCCTTGGATACGTGAATGACGACGCGCACAATGGTGACGGCGCCGAACATCTGCATCTTGGCATCCGTCTTCAGAGCGCGGCAACCGCAAAGAGCGTGGACGCAAAATGGTTCCGCGGCTACGACGAAAAGCCGAGTCAGCTCAAATGGTTTGCGGATCCGGCCAAGTTTCTCGCCGCGCTGACCATGTCTGCCGCCGAAAGCGTCTGGCATCCGTCCGGCGCTGTGTTGCTGGCTTCTGATGGCAGGTATTGGATGGTCGGGTTTGGCGGCGCACGCCAGCTTATTTCTTCGCAGACTGTCGCACGGGAGCGGCTCAATGCGCGCGCTGTTCCGGCATCTGACAAAGAGATGAACTGTCTGTATGACGACGGATCATTCATGTCGCCGCGCGCCAATTCCAAACTCGTGAAGTTCAATGACGCATCCACTGTCTATGAGTATGCCGGCAAATGGCCTGGCGAATGGCGCATGGCATTCATTAACTACGAGGCTTTTCTTTCATGGGGCTGGAATGATGCGGAGATCGAGCTTCGTCCGGCTGATGACAGGCCATCATTCTTCGCGCACAGCGAGGATCGCGGCTTGAGGCTCATCCGCGACGGCTCGCTTGTGAAGAGCGAAAGCGCGAGTGAAGTTTCGGCCGTATCTTCCGGGATGAGGCTCCCGATCTTTGACTGGGAGACCTTTCTAAGTCTCGGCTACTCCGCGAACAACATCACGCTTCTGCCGCAGGAAACGATCGCTGCAGTTGCAGGGCCGCACGGATACACGATCACGCCGGATTACCTTTCGCTGTGCGGTGTGTATGGAGGCGGAGGGTTTGGAGTAGGGGGATACGGAGGCGCGGGCCCTGGCGCGGGCGGCTCTGATGTGGGCGGCGACTTCGGGAACGGAGGAAATGGACCGGATGGCGGAAATTCCGGCGCAGGCGGAAGCGGAGCAGCTGGCAACAATGGCGGAAACGGCGGAAGCGGCGCATCCAGTCCGGGGCTATTGCCGCAAGGCAAGGTGCTCTTCGAGTATGTCGGTCCCAAGCTGGCAGGAACAAGCGAATTTCAGGCAATGTGGGATCCGCCCGGTCCGGCGTTCGTGGACTGGGTTCCATCCACCTTTGCGCTTTGTCCGGATGTAGTCCCGAATGACGGCCTGCTCTCATGCCTCCTCGACATGCCGAGCGGCACCAAGAACTTCGAGTTTCAGGTGCATCTGCCGGACGGCAGTTGGTGGGGTGACATGTCCTATGATCCGCAAGGCGGAAAGGGCAAGACCATCGGCACGGTAAAACTCACGAACGCACAAGGGAACATTCCATACGTTCAAAAGAGCAACGGCACCGGTCCGTACTATACGAACGGGTACGTTGCGCTGGTACCATAGCGCCTTATGCGCACTCAACGCCTCGCTCTCGGGGCGTTTTTACTAGAATTTATGCATTCCGGATTTATCCCCAAGGCCTTCTTGCACCGCATTTGATGATATGAGAGGATATGGAACGAAAATAGAACAAAGGTGAGGATCTAGAAGTCAAAATCTAGAATCTAGGTTTTCCCCGATTCTATCTTCTTACTTCAATCTTCTATCTTCTAACTTTTTACTTCTAATAAATATATGGCTAAGAAAATAACGGACGAGCGCGATGACCGCAGGCGCGCCGCCCAAGATGCTATTGATCAAATCAAAGAACGTTTTGGCGAGGGGTCTATCATGCGCCTCGGTGAAGCAAAAAAAATGGAGGTCGAGGCTATTCCGACCGGTTGCTTGTCATTGGATTTGGCTTTGGGAGTTATGGGAGTGCCGCGCGGCCGCGTGGTTGAGATATACGGACCTGAATCTTCCGGTAAAACAACGTTGGCTCAGCATATTGTGGCAGAGGTGCAGAAAATTGGCGGCATCGCCGCATTCGTTGATGCTGAACATGCGCTTGATCCGGATTATGCGCGCAAGATCGGTGTAAATATCGAAGAGCTTCTAATTTCCCAGCCGGATAATGGTGAACAAGCTTTGGATATTGTAGAAACTTTAGTGCGTTCAAATGCAGTCGATGTAATAGTAATTGATTCCGTGGCCGCTTTAACGCCAAAATCGGAACTCGAAGGCGAGATGGGGGATTCGCATGTGGGATTGCAAGCGCGTTTGATGAGCCAAGCTTTGCGCAAGCTCACCTCAATCATTTCGCGTTCCAAGGCCACTGTGATTTTCATTAACCAAATCCGTCTGAAGATCGGCGTGTTTTATGGAAATCCCGAAACCACGACCGGCGGTTTGGCCTTGAAATTTTATTCTTCGGTGCGTATCGAGGTGCGCAGAAGCGCGCAGATAAAAATGGGCGAACGCATTATCGGCAACCGCGTTAAGACAAAAATCGTAAAGAATAAAGTGGCGGCGCCGTTTAGAACCTGCGAGTTTGACATTATGTACAACGAGGGAATTTCTTTGGCAGGCGATTTGCTGGATTGCGGGGCAGAACTCGGCGTGATTAAAAAAGCCGGAAACTCGTACAGCTATGGGGAAGAAAAGTTGGGTGTGGGTCGGGAGAATGCGAAAAGAAGTTTGCGGGAGCGTCCGGAGTTGTTTAAAGAGCTGCGCGAGAAATCAATCGCGGCATGGCGTGAACGGGAAGAGGCCGCCTCATCCTTAAGCAAACCCCCGCTCGACAAGAGCGACGATGAGCCGCCTTTGGAGGAGTAGATTTGTAATGCCACATTTTATCTGCCCTCTTGAGACAATTGGGATGGCTGGAATCTGGAAATTTGAAGATCGAATATATTTCAGCCCCCTTGTATGCCACATGCCGGATGCCATATGACTAAAACGAAAAAACAGGTTAAAATGGTAACATCTAAAAAATCAAAGCAGGCAGCAAATTTTGAAGGTTTGTGCGACAGCGAGAATAATAACCAAATGACGAATGACCAATTACTAATGACTAATGAAGGAAATTCTCTAACATTAGACATTCGGATTTCGTCATTCGGATTTTACTGAAAAATGTCTAGACGCCGAAGAAAGTTTAAAAAGTTGGATTTTTCACTTGATCCAGATACGAGGCATGGGATTTTTACGGTCGGAATTTTTGCCATCGCCGCCTTGCTGCTCTTAGGGTTGTTTGATTTAGCGGGTAATTTTGGCAAGCTTTTGGATGGTGCGATGGCGCAAATTTTCGGTTGGGATAGAATCGTAATCCCGTTTTTTCTGATTGCAATCGGCTACCACAAGGCTTCCCCGACTCGCCTTCCATTGAAACTCACTAATTATATTGGCTTCATCTTGTTTTTCTTGGGCTTGAATCCGTTGGTCAATATTGGAACATTTAAATCCATTCCACCAACGCCGGATGCTTTGGCTGCCGCCGGCGGCAAAGTCGGGGTTTTTTTGGCGGGGCCATTTATTAATTTAGTGGGCATGGCCGGCGCAATGACATTATTTGCGGCGATGTTTGTCGTATCACTGCTTTTGATTTTTAATACATCTTTGCGCCGCGTTGTCGCAATATTTAAGGGCTTTTTAAAAATCATATTGAAGGTTTTGAAAATGATCACTTCGCCGATTTATAAACTGTTTGCTTTTGCCTTGAAAAAACGCCAAAATTTTCCGTCGGATGATTATTCGCAGAATGCGGGCAGTGTGAGCGATATGGATGATGGAGAGTATGAAGAAGAAGAGGGGGCGGAGTTTGTCGAGAGCGAGGGGGGCGAGGGGCATAGCCGTCCAGCGCCTGTTAGAAAACCCAGAAAAAAACGTCCGCGCATTGAAGTGCCGCTTGAGCTTTTGACTAAGCGCGATCAACGGCCGACTTCCGGAGATATTGACTACAACCAGTCGGTTATCCAAAAAACATTGGAGCACTTCGGCATCCCGGTTGTCATGGGGGAGGTGGCTGTCGGTCCGACGGTGACACAGTTCACTTTAAAACCATCCGAAGGCATTAAGCTGGCTAAAATTACGGCGCTCCATAATGATTTAGCTTTGGCTCTGGCAGCCCATCCCATTCGTATCGAAGCGCCGATTCCGGGTAAGTCGCTGGTTGGCATTGAGGTTCCTAACCAGTCTGTAGCTACTGTTTGCATTCGTGAAATGCTCGAATCGCGCGAATGGCGCGAGCGTGTGAACAATCTGGTTTTTGCCTTGGGCAAAGACGTTTCAGGCAAGCCTTGGGTGACTGATTTATCGCGCATGCCGCATATGTTGGTGGCAGGTGCAACTGGTTCGGGCAAATCTATCTGTCTGAACACATTGTTGATGTCGCTTTTATATTCGAACGGACCAGATGATTTAAAATTTATTTTGGTTGATCCTAAGCGCGTTGAGT
>JAHJFW010000027.1 GCA_018824765.1 Patescibacteria group bacterium | reverse complement strand
GCCTTGCTGATTTCGGAGTTGGCGTTTTGCAATTTATTGTTCGCTTCTTGGATCGTCTGCCGGTTTTGTTCACGTGCCGTTTGCGCGGTTTGCGCCGTTTCAGTCAGTTGAGCCGCCAGTTTTTCGCGGTCAGCATTCGCCTTATGCAGAAAAAAGCCGGTGCTTAAGCCAGCCGCAATTGCGCCCATTAAAATCCCGATGATAATTCCTGTCGCTCGTCGCATGCCCTGTGATTACAAAATTGACCCCGTAGCCATTAATGGCAACAGCGGTTTTTTAATTAAACGGTAAATTATGCTCGAAATATGGTTTTTGAGCAGAAAATTGTTATTCATATCGTTGCTGTCAATTTAGTAATACGGGGCATGGGTAGGAGTGTAGCTAAAAAGGTTAAAAAAGGGGAGGGGGAATAATAATGGCACGAGAGGCCGGTCCATGCCCTTCATTTTTGGGAGTGGCAAGATTCCCGATCAGTATTATTAATCATGACGCGACATCATTTTATTGTGCCGATCGGATCAATTTTGAAATATGCGGCTAACGCGGTAAAGAGAGAATGGGATTAGCATTTTTTTTGCTCTGTTTACAGTTTTTTTACGAAAAAAAACGAACCATCTCTATCAAAATCACAAATATAAAAATTAACTTATTGTGCCGATCGGTACAATAAAGTGACCTCACCCTACGATGTTCTTTTTCAGCTTGCGGATCCCCCCCTTTTCTTAAGCGTATCCCTTGGCTTGCAATCGGAACATGCGCGCGTAACCGCCGTCCAGTGCCAGCAGTTCTTCATGCGTCCCGTATTCGGCCAGCATGCCGTTTTCAATGACACCGATGCGGTCTGCACGGCGCACGGTTGAAAAACGATGTGAAATCAAAATCACCGTCCTGTCTTTCGGCAGCGCCTCGAGCTGTTCAAAGATTTTCGCTTCAGCTTCGGCATCGATGGACGAGGTCGGTTCGTCCAGAATCCAGATATGCGGATTACGGTAAAACATTTTCGCGAGCGCGAGTTTCTGCCATTGTCCGATGGAGGGTTCTACGCCGCCGCTGAATTCCTTGCCCAACATCTGGTCATACCCCTGTTCCCACTGTTTGATAAACGCGTCAGCGCTGCTCATGCGCGCCGCTTTTTTGACGCGAGAAATATCCGGAGGCCTAATTTCGGTCCGTCCTATCGCAATCGCTTCTTTTACCGGAAAATTGTAATGCGCATAATCCTGAAAGATCACGCCGAGTTGCGCATACCAGCGCTCCAAGTCTATTTTTTTCATGTCGATGCCATCGAGCAAGATGTGGCCGCCGGTCGGATCGTAAAATCGGCACAGCAATTTCACGAAAGTCGTTTTTCCGGCTCCGTTCACGCCGACCAGCGCGAATTTTTCTCCAGGTTCGATCGTAAGCGAAATGTTTTTCAGGACGGGTTCTTCTTTATTCGGGTAACTGAATGACACATTGTCGAAAACAATGGACGGCGTCCTCCGTTGAATGAGTTTGATGCCATGTTTCGGCGTGGAAACGTCCGGTCGCATATCCAGCAACTTGAACAGGTCGGTGACGAACAAGCTGTCCTGGTATTGCCGCCCGAGGTTGGTAAACAGTCCGGACAGCGATTGGCGCAAATCGCCGATGGACGCCAGAATGAAAGTCAGTGTTCCGATCAACAGGCTGCCGTGGACGACTTGAAGTGTGAAATAGACAAGCGCGAACGCGATGACGGACTGCGAAATGCAAAGGACGACGAAGCGGTGCAAAAGCCGCCTTTTTTCATTCCTCTCTTCTTCCAGATGGAACGCCCGGAATATCCCTTTGATTTGCGAGAGAAAATGAGGGATGCCTTGGAACAGTTTGAGCTCGATAAGCGATGGGAGATTTGTGAAATGGCTATTGAGATTCCAATAGCGCCGCCGTATTTCCGCGCGGCCTGTATGGATGTTCCAGACCTGTTTGCCGTAAAGGAGTTCGGTCAGGAGTTCCGGCAATGTGCCGAGAAGGATGATGAGAAATACCCACCATTGTGAAAAAATAAGGATAACGGACGCGATGACGACCTCGATGACGTTTTGGAAGATGTACCATTGCCGGTCGGTGAAGTTTTGTATGCGCCACGTGCCGTTTTCCGTGATGCTGTTAAAGAGGTTTTGATGGGCGGGATTTTCATGCTTTGAAACATCGAGCTGCGCGCGTTTTTTCAGCGCCAAGACATCGAACATCTCTTCCAGAAAAAAATAGAAAATGCGCGAAAGGTAGTTTTGGACGGTATAGAGTACGGCAGGGAGGAGGGTTGCGAGGATGAGGATCGCGATAAGCAGAAAAAGCCTCGGATGAATGCTGTTACTGCCGGCTGATGCCACGAGCTCGTTGATCAAAAGTCCGCGCGAGCCGGATTGCAAAAAAGGCGCGGATGAAACGATTAAAAAAATGATTCCTAAAGCTATAACGAGACCGCGTTTCGCTTTCCAGACGAGTTTGCTTAAACGCGCGCTGTTTGCGAGCATGGCGCGCAAACTAGCGAGCGAAAAGATATGTTCGGTTTCTCCATTCGACATATAAGCATCGTAATTATATCCGTTCCGAGGCTTTAATTCTATAGAATAGGAGAAATCCAAACCCACCGAAATGTACCGATCGGTACATTTCGGTGGGTTTTAGAATTTGATATATCGTACTCCGCGAGTTTTATCGGGAGTTCAAAAAATCTTCCAATCGTTCGCGCGCATCCGGATCAAAGTGCATGGCGAGGATAGCGAGCATGATATTTGGCTGGCGAAGTTGGCGTTTGAGGCACATGTCTTTCAACTGCGGCCACGGTGTCGGCACAAGTTCGATTTTTTCTCCGGCGTCAAGATGCGGGCCGGCGCCATTGTGGAGGCCGGAAGCTATGAACAGTGTTTCATCAAAAAGGTTCTTTCCTTTGTTTTTCAAATGGTGCCATTCCATCCAGCGTTCGGCTTTGTAGCCGGTTTCTTCTTCCAGTTCGCGTTTAGCGGCATCGAGACACGCCTCTCCGTGATCAAGGCGGCCGCCGGGAAAATCCATAAACGGGCCTTTATGCGGCTGAACCTGTTTTGTGAGCATGACTGTGTCCGCATCCAGAAACGGAATGACGGCCACCGTGTCTTGCCGTGTAACGCATTCGAAAATCTCGGTTGTTCCGTCGAACATTTCCTGCTCCCACTGCCAAAGATCCATGGTGTGGCCATGGTGGACGAGTTTTGCGTTTGAAGGGGGAGGAGTTGGCATAGACAGTCGAATTCTAGCACACCTTCCTTTTTCTATCTGTCATCCCCCGGCTCCTGTCCCGCGTATGCGGGGATGACCGGGGGATCTTCCTTATATATTTCAATCGGAAGATTCCCCGGTTGAACCGTGGAATGACATTTATGATCCGATCTGAAGATTCCCCGGTTAAGCTTGCACTCGACCACGATCGGGTGCCGTGGAATGACAAGGTGGAGAATCGTAGAATGAAGAGGATTATTGCGCGAAACCATCATTGACTTGCTGTCGCCGGCTAGATAACATTTCCGCATATGACTGACAAAAAAATTGCGAAAATCGAGGTCAAGCGCGACCTCTGCATTGGTGCGGCAAGTTGCGTGATTGCCGCAGGAACTGTTTTCGAGCTGGATGCCGAAAACAGGGCCATCATTAAACTGGCCGGAGGCAAGAAAGATTCCGGTCCCGCGGACAAAACGGCATTGGAAAGCCCTGCCATCAGCGACGAGGAATTGCTCACGGCTGCGGAATCGTGCCCGACGGCCGCAGTTTATCTTTACGCTGAAGACGGAAGCCAGATCTACCCGCAACCATGAAAGAAGCGGCCAAGTATCTAATAATCGGGGGCGGAATTGCCGGAACGACTGCCGCTGAAACCATACGCCAGCAGGACAAGGACGGCTCCATCGCCATAATTTCAGATGAGCCGTATGGTTTATATTCGCGCATAATGCTTTCCAAGCCGAATTTTTTTCTGGAAAAAATACCTTTTGAAAAAGTTTGGTTGAAGCAGACATCCTGGTATCAAGAGCAAAACATCAAATTAATCGCAGGGAAAAAGGCTGTGGAGCTCGATGTTTCTAAGAAAACGGTTGTGCTTGATGATGGAACGAATATCGAGTATGAAAAATTACTTCTTGCCATTGGCGGCTGCGCGAGAAAATTGACCAACCCGGGCTCTGACAAAAAGAACATTTTTGTCTTGCGCACGCTTGATGACGCAAAAGGGATTATTGCGGCGACAAAAACAGCGAAAAAAGCCGTAACCATTGGCGGAGGCTTTGTGAGTTTTGAGATGTGCGACATGTTGAGAATGGCCGGAATCGAAGTGACGCTTTTGATAAGAGAGGATTGTTATTGGAAAAATTTACTTGATGAAACATCAGGTGCCATGATCGAAGATGCGCTTATAAAGGGAGGCGTAAAAATCATCAAGCAAGCCGAAGTGGCTGAATTTTACGGAAAAGAGAAAGTTGAAGGCGTTGTCCTGAAGGACGGAAGCAAGATAGATTGCGATATGGCTATTTGCGGCGTTGGCATTTTTTGCCCGTTTTCTTGGCTTGAATCGGCCGAGATAAAAGCGGGGCGAGGAATCCTAGCAAACGAATTCCTTGAGACGAATATTCCGGATATATGGACAGCCGGCGACTCGGCAGAGTTTAAGGATATTATTATCGGTGAGACGGTTCAGCTTGGGAATTGGGTAAATGCCCAGATGCAAGGGAAGGCGGCGGGATTGAACATGGTAGGCAAAAAAGAGCCGTTCAAACTCGTCTCCTTTTATACTACGCAGGGTTTTGGGCTCACAATCGCATTTGTCGGCGATATAAGGCCAAAACCGGAGCGCGTTATCATCAACCGCGGTTCCAAGGAGATGAATTCGTACGCAAGAATTATAATTGCAGACGGCGAGGTGGTCGGAGCCACGCTTATCAATCGCACGCAAGAGCTGTCTGTAATTTCTAAGATCATTGAAAAAGACATTAATGTTGCAGGAAAGGAAAAAGAGCTTTCCGATCCGGCGTTCAACCTTTCATCACTCAACTAATACTCAAATCTCCATGAGCCCTCAAAGAAAAACTCCAAAAATTAAAATCGGCTGGTTCACTTTTTCGTGTTGCGAAGACAATACGGTTGTGATGACAGAAGTAATGAACGACCATTGGCAGGAGTGGAAGGAGCTATTTGATTTCCGTTATGCCCGCGCTTTGCAGTCAAAGAACGTTATTGATGAATTCGATATTGCGTTTATAGAAGGCGCGGTTACTTCAGAAAATCACGGAGAAAAATTGAAAGAAATCAGGGCAAAGTCGAAAAAGCTCGTTGCCGTCGGAGCTTGCGCAGTCATAGGGATGCCCGCGGGCCAAAGGAATGCATACAAAAAAAAGCAAAAGGACGAGATAGAATTTCTTCTTACGCGTTTTGCT
>JAHJFW010000026.1 GCA_018824765.1 Patescibacteria group bacterium | reverse complement strand
TTTTCCTCAAATTTCTCAACGCGCCGCGCCGAGTCAATCAATTTTTGCTTACCCGTATAAAAAGGGTGGCAGCTTGAACAAAGTTCGACATGCGTTTCCGGCACAGTCGAACCAACCGTTATCTCGTTTTTACAGGCGCAAATAATCTTGGCTTCCGGGTGGTATTTTGGGTGGATGTCGGCTTTCATAAGTTGTGAAAGTCTAACAAAAAACGCTTTTTATTGCAAGATGCAGGCAAAATGCCGTTGCTAAATAGGCGATTTTATGACAAATTAAGCCCAATTTTATGCTGACTTCGGATTTTAATTACCATCTGCCGCCCGAGCTGATAGCGCAGACTCCGGCGGAACCGCGCGATTCCTCGCGGTTGTTAATCGTGGACAGAAAAACCGGCACTTTGCTGCATAAACGATTTTTTGATTTGGGAGAATTTTTACAGGCTGGAGATCTGCTGGTGCTAAATGAAACAAAAGTATTCAAAGCGCGATTGCATGCCCGACTTGAAAATCCATCGAGCCTGATTGAAATTTTTTTGTTGCGACCGACACACGATAATTGGATCGCCTTGGCCAAACCCGGACGAAAACTAAAACCCGGAACAGTGCTTCAATTCGAGGATGGGCAAAAAGCAACAATTAAAGAGAAACGCGGGGACGGAACTATAGTTATTGATTTCAAAAAATCAACCGAGGCAATTTTCTCCTGGGTTGAAAGTATCGGTAAAGTCCCCCTCCCGCCGTATATCGATCCACAACTCGGCACTCGGCACTCGGAAATTGGAACTATCTATCAAACCGTCTACGCCAAACATTCCGGATCAGTTGCGGCGCCAACAGCCGGATTCCATTTTACAAAAGAACTGATCGAAAAACTAAAATCACAAGGAGTAAATTTCGCCACCATAACTCTGCACGTCGGCCTCGGCACGTTTCGCCCGATAAAAACCGATAAAATCGAAGATCATGTGATGCACGAAGAATGGATCGACGTGCCGGATTCTACACGAGCCGCAATCCGCGCGACACGAGCCCGCGGCGGCCGCGTCATCGCGGTTGGCACGACCACGGTCCGCGCTTTAGAGTCGGGAATCAACCAAGGCTTTACAAACATCTTCATCACACCCGGATATGAATTTAAAATCGTCGACGCCTTGATCACAAACTTTCATCTGCCAAAATCAACTCTCCTGGTTCTCGTCTCCGCACTCGCCGGACGGGATCTGATCTTAAAAGCTTATGCTGAAGCAATCGAGAAAAACTATCGTTTCTACTCTTTCGGCGACGCGATGCTGATTCAATAAACTAATATTTTCAAAAGACGCAATTATCAAAATTTTGCCGATAGTCAAAATTTTGATAATTTGATCGGGATTAAAAAAAATACTTTTTCAATTGAAATGCGGATTGATTTTTGGATCATTCCACATTCTCAATGTAATGGAACTCGGGCGGTTTGCCTGATTCGGCGAGGATCGCGAGCGCGTCAATCTGGTAGCGGGTCGGCGGACGGCGCGAATATGCCAAATACGCCTCTATCGCGCGGCGCAAATGTTGCAATTTGGTGGGTGTAATCGCCTCTTCCGGATTCCCATAGGTAAGCGATCGCCGCGTTTTCACTTCTACAAAATGCGTAACTCCGCGCTTTTCGCAAATCAAATCAATCTCGCCTGCGCGGCAATTCCAGTTGCGCGCTACGATTTCAAAACCTTTTGAGATAAAAAAAACCGCGGCTAAATCTTCGCCGCGATTTCCAAACCTGCGCCTCCGGTCCATAGGCTTGAAATTTTATCACTTGCGCTTAGGCATCCACTTTTCCAACCGCGCACGTTCCTCCCGCCTTTTTTCCACGGCCGGAATATCAACGCGCACATATTTTACGATTTTCCAAACAGACCAAGCGAAAAGCGCCACCCAAATCAAATAACCGACGCGCGCGCTTAACACAGTCACCCTTTCAAAAGTCAGGAGATACAACACAAGTCCGAACAGGCCGTAAACTATCAGGCTGTTGCCGGCGCGGATAAGCGCCCTCTTCGTCATCTTTTCCAAACCCTGCCGCAAAGTAACCAAGCGGATAATGATGCCGACAAACAGAAAAACCGAAAATAATATCGGCAAAAAACGATCAGCCCACGGCATTAACGGCGCCGGATTCGGATTAAACCAATATGATAGCTTGAGATATGGGGGGATGTTCATATTTATCAATAATCAGTTTACAATAAGCGGTTAAAAATTACGAAATACGAATGGTTAATGACGAATTTAGGTACTATGCAGAAATTACAAGAGATGATCAAGGCGCGATTTCCGTCCTATTGAACAACAGCCCGTAATGATAAGGGCCGGCCGCAAATACTTCAAGCGCAGTAAACAGCGGCGAAGCAAAAATCTTCTTGGCATCTTCAAGTCCGATTCTTTGTTCAATCGGCGGCCCCAAGGGACTTTTTTCCAAACTCCATTCAACCACAACTGCCCTGCCTCCTGCTTTTGTCAGACGCGCCATCTCGCGCACCAACGCAGGCCTGTCTTTTGACAGATACAAATTATTGACCAGCAATGTCAAATCCAAACTGCCGGCTTCGATGGGCGCGGCTCCAAAAATGTCTATGTCCGACCAAATCGTTTTCAAATTAACAACGCCGTTTTGTTTGGCTGTTTTTTCCACCCGTTCCAAAACCCCTTTTTGGATATCAACCGCGTATGCTATGCCGCCGCTGCCAACAATTTCCGCGGCCGGAAAAATTATATGCCCCAAACTTCCGCAGCCCAAATCAGCCACGTATTCACCCTCTTTCAAACCGGCTTTTAAAAGCAACTTGGAAGGGTTAATCAATTCCGTCCCGCTACAAATCAGCATAAGACTATCGGCCGAAACCCAACAATGATCCCAAGGTCGCATTTAAAAATGCGTTCCAAAGATTGGTGGCGGCCAAAAACCCGATTAAAATTACCGCGATCCCTATCAATTTATAAAATAAATTCGAACCGCCGCCTCCTAATTTTGCTTCAGCCCAATCTATAGTCCCGAAAAAACCCATTATCATTCTGGTTTTAATAACCATGAAAGCGCCGGCGGCAACCAATGCCGTACCTATCAAGATGCGCAAAAATATCGTCATAGGCAGATATTATATCATTGAAACAAGCCTGCTACAAAAAGTGCGGGGTGCTCAGCTCTCAGTGCGGATAAAAGTTCCGAATCATCTTCTATTCTCTAATTCCCTCCAAAGGCGGGCAGGCGCGCGAATTAGAGAATGGTCAAGGTCTTCCTAACCTAAATTCCGGATTCTAGATTTGAAGAATCGCATCCAAAACCGCAGGTAACTCTGTTACGCCTTCCTGTTTCAAAAAGTGCCCGTTGTTTTCCACTATAAATTCTGTGCCGAGTTTTTTACTTAGCCACTTCCCCTCTTCAAATGGCACCAAGCGGTCATTTTTGGAATGGATGCCTGTCCATTTTTGCGCCGCCTTTTTTATTTTTGAAAAATCCAACGGCTGTTTAAACCATCCGTAAAGTTTTTCCACTTTTAAAAATCCACGTCCAAAACCCGCCACCGAAACAACTCCTTTGAATTGCGGCCCGTCATAATCTTGCAAAAAATGCAAAATTGCCGCGCAGCCCAATGAGTGTCCGACCAAAATGGTATTTTTCGGATCTTTCACAAGAGCTTTCAATTTTTTCACCCAAGCTTTCTCTACCGGAAAAGCCGGATTCGGCATGCTGGGAATCGTAACCTTATAACCGCGGCTTATCAGTTCATTTTTTAACCACGGAAACCAATTGTTCTCCGGAAATCCCAAATAACCGTGAATCAAAATAACTTGCATTCATAGAGCCTACTCCACAACCGTCGAAAAATAAAGGGAACGTTAAAATCAAGAAAACAAAATTATCAAAAAAAGCTCCATGGGGGGCTGTCCCAAAACTCTCGCGTCAGTGAGAGTTTTGTGTAGACAAAACAAAAAAGAACTCCCGCGGAGGTCTTGAATTAGATGAGTTTCTTGAGATTGTGGGCGAGGGTTATCATGTTCCATTCAATCCTTGCGCCCGTGAGTCCTCTGAGAAGGAAACCGGTGAATCCAAGGTTGTGTTTAATGTTCCCAAATACGCCTTCTACGTCCGGCATGCGTTTCTTGTAGCGTTCTTTTCCTTCCGGAGCCGCGAGTCTTCGCTTGTGTTTTGCTGCCAGCCGTTGCCAATTGGGGGATATGCATAGATAGGACTTCTTCTTTGTTGTCTCGTCGATGTGCTCGTAGATAGTGTGTCTGTAGTCTTGCCCATCTATTTGCGTGTCGCCCTTTCGTTTCTTCATGCGTTGCTTGAAGCGAAAGATGCGTCCATCTTGGTGGGCGTAGGCGTCGTGTTCCGGGTCGTAGGTGTACACGCTTAGATCCAGAGGGTCTTGGTGTATGGGAATATAGGCATCTATGCCCTCGGATTCACAAAAGGCGAAGTTATCTTCACTGGAATAGCCTTTATCGGCAAGTAGGCGGGTCGGATTGGTCCGGTGTGCGTCCCGAAAGGCTTGAAGGGTTGGGATGAGCAGGTTCTGGTCAGCGCTTGTACCGGCAATATGGCTTGCCAGTACAAAGCCGTTCTCGCTAATAATCTGCACATTATACCCATTGGCAAAGCCTCCGCGCTTCATCTTCATGAGTTTGGAATCCGGGTCAGTTGTGTTGAGTTTTGTGTCTTTGGATACCCCTGGCTCGCTAGCGGGGCGTTGTTTCAGATGAGACGATGTCTGCTCTCGCTTTTTCTCCAGTTCCCGCTTTCTCTTGGCGCGTCCTTCTTTGGTCTTGAGCTGCGGATCAACGTCGTCTTCCTGATCACCGAGCAATTCGTCTTCCATGGCGTCAATGCGCTCTGCTTC
The DNA here is from genome assembly GCA_018824765.1 of Patescibacteria group bacterium. Classification (GTDB taxonomy): domain Bacteria; phylum Patescibacteriota; class Patescibacteriia; order 2-12-FULL-60-25; family 2-12-FULL-60-25; genus JAHJFW01. The sequence goes on along the minus strand of JAHJFW010000026.1, from coordinate 1,149 downwards.
TTCCATGAGTTTACGAATCTTTTCCTCAAGAGAATCTTGAGTCTCATTTTTCTCTTTGTTTGCATTAGCTTTGAGCTTCGTGCCATCTAGGCTCACCGTACCAAAGGCGACAAAGCCCAATCTTCGGGCTTTGTCTACGATCGTTTTGAAGACGTCCTCGAGACATGCGCCTTTTTCTCGACGAAATCGACACAGCGTACGAAAGTCTGGAGTCTGCTTGCCCGCAAGATACATAAAGGCCAAATCTTGCTTAAGCTTGCCAGCGATCTTTCTGCTCGAAAAGACACCATTCATGTATCCATACAGCAGCACAGACAAGAGCATGGAGGGATGGTAGGCGCTTCTTCCACCGGACCCATTTGTGTATCCCTCTTCCAAACATGAAAGGTCAAGTTCACCAAGAAGTTCACACAGCACGACTGCTTCATGGGACTCGCCCAGAAAGTCACTAAAGCTGGGTGGAAGTAGAAGGTTTTGAGAACGATTATAGACTTTAAAATTCATAGAAAATAGGTTAATTCTTACCTCTATTATACCAAAACACCCTCACTTGGAGTGAGAGTGTTTTGAGTTTTGGGACAGCCCGATCGGGCTTTTTTTGATAATTTGTTTATGCATCATTTTACGCTCAACATTTTTTGATTTGCCTGCGACGCATGTGCTATACTTTATCTGATTATTCGTAAAAAATCTAAAATAGAACGCCTTAATTTTATGCCTAGAGCGGAAAAAGCCTTGCCAGCCGCACATGAGACGCTGAAAACCCCGGCCGAAAAAAAACTTCCCACAGCCAAAAGAAAGGCGGCGGCTGAATCTCAGACAGAAAAAGGCGAGGTCGAAGAACAAGAAATCGCCAAGCGCACTGCAGAGTTGCGTGAAAAAATCCACCCCTCGGCGCAAAAACTTCGTGACCGCTCACAGACTGAAAGGGATCTGGCGAGCAATTTGATTGCGGAATTCAACGAACGTTTGCGTGACAAAGATATAAAAGAGGCTGAAATGGACCATTACGGCCATCAGTTGATGGAGATCCGAGACCGCCTCGAAGCATTGCAGGCTGATGCGCGGCGTGTGCCGCCCAGTGATATCAAGGATAACACCATCGAAGAAAACCATGCGGCGTTGGAGAATATTGAAGCCGCCATTCGC
>JAHJFW010000025.1 GCA_018824765.1 Patescibacteria group bacterium | reverse complement strand
TCAGCCGGATTAAAACAGTTTTGGTAGGCGTCTTGGATATCCGACAAAAGGAAAGGATTGTAATAATTCTGAACTGCCGGTGGTTCATCCGAAGGCAAATATGGCCTGTGCTTGATAAATACCTGCCCTTTGGATGCGACTTCCCCTTGGCCGATCGGCGTATTTTGCGGGGTCAACAAATTCATGCCGACTGAATACCAAAAAGTATCCGGATCTGTTTCGCCCGGACCGCGCGGTTCAATGTAGGCGGCTTCGGTATTTAAGGTTGAGGCTTGCAATAAACCGTCAAAAGTCGCCAACACCTTCTCATCCAACGGACGATTGGACTGACCGGCTCCGGGAGTAGCATCAGGAACGGTTTCTTCAATTTTGGGCGGAATCAGTTTGATTTCATTCGAGGTCCCGAATGACCAGGAATAATCGTCAAACGGCGGACCGTCAGCCACGTCATTGGCATTGCCGTCCAAAGAATTGCCGACTACATCGGTTATTCCGTCAAAACCTTGGGTGGTGAATTGCGCTTGCGGCGGCTGGTCTGACAAAGTGGCTGATTTTGCAACAACCTCCAGCGTGGCATCAGGCGGCAAACAAAAAACGTCCTTACCGCAGGAATTCACGCCGCACTTATCAGCCGTTAAAAACTCGACTGTCCGATACTGATTGCTGATTTTGAATTCGCCGTTAAGCGGAGTACCCACGCCTCCGTTAGGCCGCACACCGATATTGGTAAAGCCCTTGCCGTTTTCAAAAAATCCGCTGGCACCCGTCGGATCGACAGCCTCGTTGAATGTCAGCTGGATCACCACATTGCGCGCATATTTTCCTCCTTGATAAGGAGTGGCGGCCACCACTTTCGGCGGGGTCAAATCAAGAAAAGTCGAGACCTCAAAGCCCCATTCATAACCATTGGAAAACGCCCCGCTAAAAGCTGCTCCTCCGCCTTGGAGCAAAATGCCGGAATTTCCACCAACGAGTTTGACCGTATATTTCACGTTTGACGTCGGACTTCCCAACAATTCAGTCGGCCTGATGACAAACGTCTTCATGTCATAAGTGTAGTTGACTCTGGCTTGCGCCGTGGTCAAGGCTGTTTCTTGGTCGCCGGTGCGGTAGATTTTTACATTGGCGGCATTCAAACCGACGGCCGTCGAACTCGTTTCTTCAGTCCAACCGTCAATAAACGAGGCCGGATCAATCGCTTCTTTAAAAGTGATAATAACCGGCGTGTTGCGCGGCACGTCTGTGGCGTTTCTTTCCGGCAGATGGTATTCGATAATGCCGTGGCCAAGCGAGCCTGATGAGCCGACCAAACCCCCGACACCGCCTGCACCGCCTCCACCGCCAACGCCGCCGCCTCCGACTACGCCTCCGAGCGCATTCATGATAAATGCCGTAATCGCCCAAGCTGAAGTTATGATAATCAGCCCGATTATGGCATTTTTGATGTAATCCTTAGCCTTGGTGACTTTTGCAGGGTCACCGCCTGCTGTCATCCAGAGAAAACCGGCGTATAGCAAAAGCACCAAAAAAATCACGCCGACAAATCCCAACAAGATATAAATGATGCGGCCGACAATTGTTATGATATCCGTTCCGCCTCCCATGCCGGCTGCCACGGCCGTTTGATTTACCGCATTCAAGCCTTGCGCCAATTGCGCCCTAACAGTTGCGATCGGCAACAAAAAAAACGTAACTGCCAAAAGCGGCGATACAAGCGCGATAATTTTTTTATAAATTTTCTTCTTATCTTTCTGCATGGGAAAGAAAGTTTGGATTCTCAAACATGATACGGCAAGCGCAACTTACATTTTAACCCTCTAACAACTTTTGGACAATGCTCCGCACGGAATTTCCGTCAGCCCGTCCGGCAACCTCTTTCATTACCAGTCCCATCACCTTGCCCAAATCTTTCAATTCAGCGTTTTGTTCGTTAATCACGCGTCGGCAAATCGCTTCCAATTCAGCTTCGGTTATTGAAGGCGGCAGATAGCGTTCAAGAATTTCAATCTCCTGTTTTTGCTTTTCCGCCAAGTCCTCACGTCCGGCTGCAATAAAATCATTCAGCGCGTCACGGTATTGCTTGACCATGGTGCGCAAAACCGCAGCCGTGGCATCGTCAGACAGCTCTGCCTGCAATTCGATCTGCTTGTTTTTCAACGCTGAACGCGCCATGCGCAAAGTGGAAAGAACGGTTTCATTTTTTTCCCGCATTGCGGTTTTAAAATCCTGATCCAACTGTTCAATAAGT
>JAHJFW010000024.1 GCA_018824765.1 Patescibacteria group bacterium | reverse complement strand
GATGGAGTGTGCATCAAAGCTTTTACACTCTGCGAAAAAATCCATTTTTGCGGTGCATCGCGCGGATTTGAAAGGCGCAGAAAAAGAATTGAAAGAAGCGGCGGCTGAACTGAAAGCCGGACGGGCATTGGTTAAAAAACACGCGGCCTTGCAATTCGAAGGCTCATGGCACGCGGCGCTGGAAGAATATTGCGAAGCCTTATTGTTTTATGAATTTATGCGCGGCGGCGATATTTCCAAGGTTGATCTGCCTACTGGAGAGGCAGACATTATTTTAGGAGGCCTGTCTGATTTTACTGGAGAATTGGCGCGGCAAGCGATTATTAAAGCGACTGAAAGGGATAATGCGGCGGTCGAAATCATCTTTAAGTCAGTGCGGGACGCGGTTGAGATTTTGTTAAGATTGAATCTTACAGGTTCATTGCGCAATAAATTTGATCAAGCCAAACAAAACTTGCGCAAGTTAGAGGAGCTGCGTTATGAGATTTCCCGTAAAGATTGAACTATGCCGACCAAAGGAAATATCGCAGCTGTTGTGGCGGCATATAATGAAGAGAAAACCATCGGGGCTATTGTAAAAACACTGGTTCGTTCCGGATTTTTCAGGGAGGTGATAGTAATTTCCGACGGTTCCAGCGACCGCACCGCAGAAATTGCCAGAGAGGCCGGGGCGGATTTGGTCCATGGTTTGCCTTGGAAGCACGGCAAAGGCGCGGCCATTATGCACGGCGTAACGCATACTGATGCGCCATTATTGTTTTTTTGCGATGCGGATTTGCATGGTTTGACCGTTGAACATATCGGCCGCGTGCTCGAACCTGTTTTGAGCGGAAAACTGTCCATGTGCGTTGGACTCCGCGACCGCGGAAAATTGATGATGAAGATCTCGCGCCATCTGCCGCTTATCGGCGGTGAACGTGCGTTGCGGCGCAATATTTTTGAAGCTATCCCGGATAAATATCTGCAGGGATTTATGTTGGAAACATCTTTGAATTATTATTGCCGTATGCATAAACTGCCTTATGGAACTGTCGAACTTAAGGGCTTACATATCCGCAGAAAGATGCAAAAAGTCGGTTTAGTCCGCGGATTAGGCGAATATGTCGGAATGGCCTATCAAATGCTAAGGGCAGCAATAATTATCCGGCAAGCCGGCTGGCGCGGTGAAATAAGATGAAAAACATTAAACAAAAAAAGCGCGTCCTCATTTTGGGGCTCGGACAATTTGCGAAAGGCAGTGGCATATCCGCGGCTCTGTATTTTGCGCGGCTCGGCCACTCGATACGCGTGACAGACCAGAAATCGGAACATGATTTGGCAGCTAACGTGAAAAGGTTGAAAAGATTTAAAAACGTAGTCTTTGTTTTGGGGCGCCACCGTTTAAGCGATATACGCTGGGCAGACATTATCGTGAGAAACCCGCGCGTCAGGCCTGACTCGCCGGAAATGGTTTTAGCATCGCGTCTTGGCAAACAGGTCGAATCTGACGTTTCTTTGTTTTTAAAAAATTGTCCGTGCCCTGTTGTCGGCGTTACTGGCACGCGCGGTAAAAGCACCACAACCGGCTTGATCGGCGATATGCTGGAGAAATCCGGATTCCGGACTTGGATCGGCGGCAACATCCTTGTTTCGCCTTTGACTTTTGCATCTAAAGTCCGCGCAGGAGACAAGGTGGTTTTGGAGCTTTCAAGCTGGCAGCTCGAAAGCACCGGACTTTTGGGCCAGTCGCCCCACATCGCGGTTATTACCAATCTCATGCGCGACCACTTGAACAGTTATGAAAATATGGAAGCTTATGCCGAGGCTAAAGCGCAAATTTTCCGCCACCAAAAACCCAACGATTTTTTAGTGCTTAATTCAAACGATTTGTTTTGCAAAAAATTTGCTCCTGAAGCGCCGAGTGAAGTTTTATTTTTTGGCGCTGATAAAAAAAACGATGCTGTTTTGACGAAAGATTTCTTGGTTTGGAAAGATCGGGGCTCTGCCAAAAAGCTAATTCGCTTGGAAAGAAAGCGCCTAAAGCTGATGGGCGACCATAACGCTTTGAATGTTTTAGCCGCCGGTTTGACGGCGCGGCTCGCCGGCGCGAATTGGCAGGCGATTAAGCGGAGCGCGGTTTCATTTAAAGGCTTGGAAAACCGTTTGGAAACAATCCGAGTGTGGAACGGAATCACATTTATCAATGATACGACAGCCACGACACCTGACGCTACAATTGCCGCGCTTAAAGCCCTGAAACCAAAATTTAAGAAAATACATTTGCTTATGGGTGGCACTGACAAAGTTTTAGAATTTGACGGATTGGCAAAAGAATTGAAACCCGCAAATGTTTCCATCAGCGTCTTTGAGGGGACGGCTTATGAAAAAGTTGCCAAGGCATTAAAAAAGCGCGGAATTCCGTTTTATAAAGCCAATAGCCTGCGAGCGGCCTTTG
>JAHJFW010000023.1 GCA_018824765.1 Patescibacteria group bacterium | reverse complement strand
CATTCCGATGCCATGCACCGGCTCTTGCTCTTGCACCGGAGAGGGTTTACAACGGACCGATGTTACCATCGGCCGAGATGTGTAGCAGATCGACCCCCGTAAAATTCGACTTGCGTCAAATCACATGGATCGGCCACACCACATCACTTTTCACCTTTGGTCCGCCTTAAGCGGATTAGTATTGTCTCTGTTGCACTTTCCCTAGGCTTACCCGACGCTCCGCGCCGGAAATTCCAATTTCCAAATTCCAATTTCCAAACTTTGAAAATTGATAATTGAACATTGTAAATTCCGGTGCGAAGCATCAGACTATACCCCGGCCGCCGTTAGCGGCTCTCCATGAATCCGCCTTAGGCGGAAACGGTGTTCGGACTTTCCTCCCCGAAATTTTTCGGAGCGATCATCTGTCCGGCCCGAACAGGCGGAAGTTAACATAAATTTTTATAAAAGTCAAGTCTGTATGTCCGAATTTTTGAGATAAAAAAAGCTGAAAATCATCAAAAATTCGATAACCGCAAATAGACCGAGCACCTTACGTGCACCAAGCTTTTTAGCTTGGACGGCGCGTAGGCCTTGCCCCAAATAACGCACGCACGATCTTGTTTCATAATACTGCCGCCCTGTGCTAATATCTTAACAGAACCCTGAAGCGTTGCGCTGTTTAGTTTATGAGCAAAAAGTCACTGTTTATTTATTCATTGCTAATTGCCCTCGTTTTGGCAGGGGGTTATTGGTTTTGGTCGCTGGGATCTGTTAAAGCCGCATCAGAGCCGGCGATCGAGGTTCGGGTGGAAAGCGGGGGCGTGCAGATTAAAACAACCGACGGCGGGGATTGGCAGACCTTGGAAACAAGCGCTGAAATTCCGGATCTTCGAGGAATTCGTACAGACGATTCAGGACGGGCAAGCGTCAGATTTTTTAGGTTGGGCGAAACCCGTCTGCAGGAAAATTCCGACCTGCAGATTTTAAATGCGATGCAGTCGGAGGATGATCCCTCGATCATATCTGTGAGATTAAAATTGGCAAGCGGAAGGGCGTGGTCGCGAATTTTGCGCTTGTTCGATTTGGACAGCTCGTTCATCGTTGAGACCAATGACGTGATCGCAACCGTACGCGGAACCGCTTTTGATATAAAGACCGGTGAAACAGGAACGCAGATGCAGGTGGCTGAGGCTGTAGTGGATATTGAGCCAAAAGACAATAACAATCCATCGTTAGCCGGCCGTAGCCCCTTGCCTGTGCCGGAAGGTTATAAAATAATACGCGAGCGCAACGGAACATGGTTGCCGATGGCGCTTTTGGATACAAAGGATACGGCGGAGGAGTGGTTTTTAAACAACGTGAAAGCTGACGAAGCGTTTGAACAAGAGGTTATCAAAAATTTGGAGGCGCGTTTGGAAAAATCAGGGGCTACCGGAAGCGTGTCACCATTGGGAGGCTTGACCATGCTGTCCGAGCGCCTGCATTTGGCCGTAGCCGGAAAAAAGTCCGCTGCTTTGCAAGGGGTGTATTTTGAGCGACGGTTGTTTGCATTGAAAACCATGGCCGAGCAGGGCAAATCCGGTTTGGCATTGCAGTCTTTCAGCAAATTGGAGCAGTCAATAAAAAATGAGATGAAGACCGAACGCGGAAAGAAAGCCCTGCCTTTTTTGCGGTTAGGCGGAATGAAGGTGTCATTATTGCTTAGTGATATTGATCCCGACTCGATTTCTTATCGCATCAAACAAAGGTTGGAGGATTTGAACCAATCGATGATTGAGGAAAATACGGACGCTTTGCTGTATGCGCGGCTTTTGTCTGTTGACACGCGTTTGAATGAAGCGGCGAATTTGATTGTTAAGAATGACCTTGAGGCGGCGAGTTTTGCTTTGGAGGCGGCGACGCAAGGTTTGCAAAATAATGAGCGCGATTTGGAAAAGCAGGGTGACGGCAAGGATGTGCACAGCAGTATTTTGCATTCCAAATTGGCGTCACTAAAAACCAGAGCGCAGGCAGTGGCCCTGCGTTTGGAAGCAGCAGTGCAAAATCCTTCCGAGCAGGTTGAATCGACCGAATTGATAGACGCGCTCACGACAGCCGAGTCTTCTTCGACGTCAGTCTTAATTGAGAGTGTGACGAGTACTTTAATTGAAGATGTGTCGCCTTTGATTTCTATAAAACTGACCGCTTTGCCTAATCCCATGGTTGCCGGACAGGTTGTGATTTTGCGCGTGATCGGGCACAGGGCTGATGGTTCAGCCGTTGATTTAACGCCGCGCACACATTTTTCCTTGAAAGGAAATGCCGGTTCTTTGGAGGGAGCGACGTATCATTCTGCTGTTGCAGGATCGGTTACGCTCGAGGCCACGGTGTCCGAGCAGGGGCTTGTAAAAACTGACAGCGTGATTTTGGAAATCAAAGAAGCAGTTAAACTTGTCGGGATCGAGATTATGCCGCAAGGCAGAACAACCGTTGAGGCCGGATCCCAAGTCCCACTGACGGTAACGGCGCGTTACAGCAACAACCAAAGCAAGATTATTACGGATAAAGTTACTTGGAGCACTTCAGACAAAAACATCGGCTCCGCAGCCAACGGCGTGTTTACAGCTTGGATAGTCGGACAAGGGGAGGTGATTGTAACTGCCGCATATACCGAGGAAGGCGCAACCAAAACAGCCTCGATAGCGTTTATTGTTACGGGTCAATCGAGGTAGAAATTATGCGGAAAAAAATAAAAGCGGCGCGTTCGTTAATGGTCGGGGCCGCGGTCGGTATTGCGGCTGTTTTTTTATTTTTATCGGGCGCTTTGAAAACATGGAGCAATTTGGCAGGGGATCGTTTGTTTTTGCCCGTCGCCGTGCAAAGCGGCGCCATAGTCGTAGCAATTGACGACGCTTCATTGGCTCAAATCGGCAGATGGCCTTGGCCACGGAAAGTTCATGCGCAAATAATCGATAATTTATCTTTGGCCGGCGCCTCTGTTGTCGCCTATGACGTAAATTTTTCGGAAGCGTCAGATGAAAACGATGACGCGGCTTTGGAAGATGCGATAAAAAATACAGGCAAGGTGGTGTTGCCGGTTGAATTAAATCTGTCCCAATCCGATAATCGAATAATTTTTACGGTGGATAGCGTAGTTGGGCCTTTGGCGCGTTTTAGCAGCGTTGCTGCTGCTGTCGGTCATAGCAATGCGCCGCCCGATTCTGACGGAGTAATGCGCCGCATGCCGCTCGAACCAGTGTCTTCCGATGGCGTGGCGATTGAAGCTTTTGCTGTTCAGGCGGCGAAAATTTCGCATCCGGATTTTGTTTTAGATAACGCCCCGACAGACGAGTTGGGGAGGTTGATAATAAATTTCAATGGGTCCCCTAAAAAAAGTTTTACCACGCTTTCCGCCGCAGACGTTATGCGCGGAGATTTTGATGCCGACACAATACGTGGCAAGTCAGTGTTCGTGGGTGCGACAGCGCCTGACCTGCATGATGACAGATTGGTGCCTACATCGCTTGGCGTGCCCATGTCCGGCGTGGAAATTCATGCTTCGCTTTATGAAACTTTGATCAGCGGCCGCTGGCTCGTTCCGCTAGCCAAATATCAGATGGCGCTGCTGATTTTTTTGTTGGCTGTTTTTACCTCTTTTTTCGCGGCTTTCACCAGAGCTCGCATCAGCTTGATTGCAACCGCGGCGTTTTGGCTGGCGTTTTTAATTACGGCGTTTTATCTGTTTGATCGCGGCAAAGTGGTTGATTTGGTGTGGCCAAGCCTTACGCTGCTGTTTGCATATGCAGGGACAACGCTCGAAAGGCGTGTGGCATTTGATCGCGACCGTAGTCGCCTGAAAACCGCATTTTCTCGCTACGTTTCTTCGGAGGTAGTTCAGCGGATCTTGAAAGATCCGTCCGCGCTTAAACTCGGCGGAGAAAAGCGAACAATGACCGTGTTGTTTTCCGACATCCGCGGATTCACGTCAATTTCTGAAAAAATGCCGCCGGAAGATTTGGTGGAGATTATGAATGCATATTTGACGCGTATGACAGAGATTGTATTTGCGAACGGCGGAACGCTGGACAAGTATATCGGCGATGCAGTCATGGCT
>JAHJFW010000022.1 GCA_018824765.1 Patescibacteria group bacterium | reverse complement strand
GCCGGTTTCGTTGGCAGTAACTTGGCTGAAGAATTGCTTAAGCAAGGCCATCAGGTCCGTATTATTGATAATTTCTCAACCGGCAAGCGGGAGAATATCCTGCCGGGCACAGAGCTTTTTGAAGTCGACTTTACGGATCTCGAAGCTATCCGTCCGGCATTTGAGGGAGTTGACGGCGTGTTCCATGTAGGCGCTTTGCCGCGCGTGCCATTTTCGATTGAGCATCCGATTGAATCCTCGCAAGCGAATATTTTCGGCACATTGAATGTGATGGTGGCGGCGCGTGACGCCAAGGTAAAGCGGCTCGTTTACTCCGCTTCTTCATCAGCATACGGCGGCAGTCCGGATATGCCCTACACGCCTGATATGAAGGTGGGTCCGCTCAGCCCGTATTCTGTCCAAAAATACGTTGGCGAATTGTTTGCCGAGCAGTTCGCGCGATTGTATGGAATGGAGACGGTTTCGCTCCGCTACTTTAACGTCTATGGGCCGCGCATGGCAGATGAAGGCGCGTATGTGACAGTGATTTCAATTTTCGCGCGCCAACGAAAAAACGGCGAGCTGCTCACCATTGCCGGAGACGGGGAGCAGACGCGGGACATGACGCACGTGTCAGATGTCGTCAGCGCAAACATTCTTGCAATGCAATCGCCTAAAGTTGGAAAAGGTGAGGTACTGAATGTCGGGACTGGCACGCGGCATTCAATAAACAAGATTGCGCGTATTGTCGGAGGGCCGACAACCTTCATCCCGCCGCGCGCCGGTGATCCGCACGATTCGCTCGCGGACATTTCACTCACGAAAGAATTACTCGGCTGGGAACCGCGGGTATCGTTTGATGACGGATTGCGTATTACCTTGCGTGAATTAGGCGTGGAGCCCGCGGAATAAGAGTAGCTGATAATGAAATCAGAAATCCGAATGACTAATGACGAATGAATGAAAAATAAGTTTGAAAAATGACGAAATTCCAATGATGAATGAAGGAAAATTTGACAAATGAATGACGAAATCCGAATGACGAATGAAGGAGTGTTCTCTTAACAGAATGACGAAATCCGAAATCCGAATGACGAATGAAGGAGTGTTCTCTTAACAGAATGACGAAATCCGAAATCCGAATGACGAATGAAGGAAGCGAAAATGGTTTTGATTTACAAGAAAGAACGGCGATTTTTGCAGAAAGGACGCTTTTGTTTTGTAAAAAGTTACCAGTTAATGTAATAACCAAACCCATCATTTCTCAATTAGTGAGATCGGCAACAAGCGTTGGTGCGAATTACTGTGAAGCTGACAATGCCGCATCACGAAATGATTTTAAGTATAAAATTGCAATTTGTAGGAAAGAATCTCGAGAAACATGTTATTGGCTTAGGATGATTATTACAATCGTTCCCGAAAAACGTGACGAGGCGAGGCCGCTCTCTTCAGAGGCGCGCGAATTAAATTTAATTTTTAGCTCAATTTTCAGAAAATTTTCCGAGACCGTAATTCGTCATTAGTCATTCGGATTTAGTTATTCTTTCACGTGTATTCCTTTTTCCCAAACTTTGTGGCAGGATATGAACGATGTATAAAATCGGCATACGCGTCAAGCGTTTTATATTGGTGATCGGGGATCTCGCCATATATCAGGCGGCTTTGCTTTTGACGCTTTATTTGCGTTACGGCGGCGTTGAGTATACGGCTTGGAATGCGCATATCCTGCCCTTTAGCATCGTAAGTTTTTTGTGGGTGGTGAGCTCTTATATTACAGGCCTTTACGACTTGAACCACCTGAAAAACGGCATCAAGTTTTTCCGGCTTTACTTAGAAGGGATGATGGCCAATTTGGCGGTGGCCTTAGCTTTTTTCTACCTGATCCCGTTTTTCAATATCGCGCCGCGCACCAACCTATTCCTATATTTCGCCATTGTCCTGCTCTTGGGTTACGGCTGGCGGTTGGCGTATAACAGATTCATCGCGAATGCGCTTTTCCGCAGCAGATTGCTGTTTATTGGCACGGGTTTTGAAGCAGCTAAAATAAAAAAGTTGCTGGGCGGTTCGGTTTTGGGTTTTGAACTGGTGGCTATCCTCGAAACCGCGCCTGATGTGCGCTTCAACGAAGATGATATTAGGTGGTATGGATCGTTGGAGGATCTTGAGGAGATTATCCGCAACGAACGCATACAGACGATTTTGCTCGGCAACCGCCCGGAAGATACGCCCGGACTGCGCGATGCTTTGTATAAAACTTTATTCATGCCGGTCACGCTATTGGACCGAACAAGCCTGGAAGAGGCCATGACCGGACGCGTGCCATTGGAATACGTTACGCAGACTTGGTTTATCGAACATCTGCGTGAAAGCGAAAAAGCTTGGTATGAGAGTCTGAAAAGAGTTATGGATTTTATTCTCGCCATACCGATCGGATTGGTTACGCTTGTGCTGTTTCCGTTTATAGCGCTGGCAATCAAATTGGATTCAAAAGGCTCGGTTTTGATTTCGCAAACTCGCGTTGGTAAAATGGGAAAATTGTTCCGCATCTGGAAATTTCGTTCCATGGTTGAGGATGCCGAGGCCATGGGCGTGCCGCAGTTTGCATCAAAAGAAGACCCGAGAATTACGCGCGTCGGTAAATTCATCCGGGCTACGCGTTTGGATGAATTGCCGCAGATTTGGAATGTTTTGCGCGGAGATATGTCGCTCATCGGCCCGCGTCCGGAGCGACCGGCATTTGTGGAGGAACTGACGCGACAGATGCCGTACTATGCTTTGCGTCATCTGACGCGACCCGGCTTAACTGGTTGGGCACAAGTTAAATTTCCCTACGCAGGCACGCTGGAGGATAATTTGAAAAAATTGCAATACGATTTGTTTTATATTAAACATCGCTCCATCTTGATAGACTTGGCGATAATTTTAAAGACAGTCGGCATAGTTTTGCGAAGACAGGGGACGTGAGGGGGGATAAATATTCAATTTACAATTTACAATTTTCAAACATTGGAATTTATGTCTATTGACTTTCGAATAAATTAACTCAGCCTTGTCATTCCTGCGAAGGCAGGAATCCATCCTATTTCCGATGGATCCCAGCCTTCGCTGGGATGACATTACAAAATTCAACACACTCCTCAGCAAAAATTGAGGTTCGCTCCAACAAATCAAACTTACGATCCGTTTCCTTCGTTGGAAATTAAAAATTGAATATTGACAATTTGCATCCCCATCTCGTCTTTCACTCATTGTAAATTGTAAATTGGAAATTGAAAATTTGACCCCCCTTTATTTTTCTTCGCCAGCTTAACCGTGTTTTGCAATAACAGTGCAACAGTGAGCGGGCCGACGCCGCCGGGGACAGGGGAGAGCCAGCCCGGGAGATCCTTGACGCTTTCCGCGTCGACGTCGCCAACGACCTTGCCGTTCGGCGGTCGGTTCGTGCCGACGTCAATCACGCAGGCGCCGGGTTTGATCGCATTACTTTTCAAAAAACCGGCCCTGCCGATGGCGATAACGATAACGTCCGCCTCTTTCCCATCTTCATTCACAAAGTCATCCGGCCGGACGCGATCGACAGTACTTCCGGCACGGGAGAGCAGACGCGTGAGCGGATCCGCGAAAATATCAGAATTTGAAATAATCAGCGCTTTTGCATTACGTAGATCAACGCCAGTCGCGGCAATCAAATGCAGAATGCTTTCATGGACCGGCGGAAAAATTTCGCTTTGCCCACTGTTGATAGCCGCTAAATTTTGCGGATGGAAACCGTCCACGTCTTTTCGAGGATCCATGGTTGCGATAAGCGCGTCAGTATCATGCCCGGCAGGAAGCGGGATTTGAATCAAAATCGCATCCACTTTTTCGTCGTCATTCCAATCCTCGATAATATTTTTCAATTCTTCATCCGACGTATCTGCCAGCAGGCGGCGGATGTCAGTTTCAATTCCCGCTTCTTTAGCCGCCTTTTCTTTCAAATTCACATAGATATGCGACGAAGGGTCATCTCCGACCAATAAAACTCCGAGCTTCGGGTGCAGTCCAAGCTCGGTAATTTCGCGCTTCACCTGCTCGCGGATATCGGCCGCAAGCGCTTTTCCGTCAATGAGATTCATGCGAATTGTGTGTTGTTTTCGGCAAGGGCGGGAATTAGGAATTTTACGCACATATCCTCAACCTCTTTACGAAGCGTCTCGTAAAACGGATCAGCCGCCAGCGTTTGCGCGAATTTATTGATCGCGGCAGTGCGTTGTTCTTTGTCCGACGGCAACTGCTCGTTTTTTATGTGTTCGGCAACTCGCGCGATCCAATCCGCAATCATCTCCATTTCGTTCGCGCCCATTCCTCTGGTGGTCGCAGCCGGCGTTCCAATTCGTAGCCCGCTTGGATAAAACGGGGAACTCGTATCGCCGGGGACAGTGTTCATATTGGCATAGAGACCGATTCGTTCAAGTGCCAGATGGAAAAATTTACCGCGGCCGATCCCTGTCGGGGTTAGATCCAGAAGAAGGAGATGGTTGTCCGTGCCTCCGGAAATGAGCGTAAAGCCGCGCTTCAGCAGTGCATCAGCGAGCGTTTTTGCATTTTGCACGATTCTTGCCGCGTAGTCTGAAAATGTTGGCAGTTCGGCTTCATGCAATGCCACGCCGATTGCGGCGATAGTGTTGAGGTGCGGGCCTCCTTGAAGTCCGGGGATTATCGCCTTGTCGATTTTAGACCCGAGCTCCGGATTTTTTGCCAGACCTTTTTCAGTAACCATGATCAATGCGCCGCGCGGCCCGCGAAGAGTCTTATGCGTGGTCGTTGTGATGACGTGCGCGTAAGGCGCGGGGCTTTCGTGTTGTCCGCCGACGATCAATCCGGCGATGTGTGAAATATCAGCTACAAGATATGCGCCGACTTCTTCCGCGATTTCCGCAAACCGCGCAAACGGAATTGCACGCGGAACAGCAGTGCCGCCGCACCAGATCAGTTTTGGCTTGTGTTCATTGGCAAGCGCGCGGATTTCATCAAAATCAAACGAGCCGTCGGTTTTAAGATGATACGGATGACTGGTCCAAAATTTCGAAGTCATGCTGAACTTCCAGCCGTGCGTCAGATGCCCGCCGTCAAGTAGGTTCAGGCCCATTATCGGATCGTGCGGCTCGCATAGGGCGGAATAGACCGCGAGATTTGCCGGACTTCCGGAGTACGGCTGAACATTCGCATAGGGCACGCCGAACAATTTTTTTGCGCGCTCCTGCACCAGAGTTTCCAGTTTGTCCGCCACGATGTTTCCTGTGTAGTAGCGGCGGCCGGGATATCCTTCCGCATATTTATCCGAAAATGTCGTGGCCAAAGCCTCAAGAACAGCCGGCGAAGTGTGATTTTCCGACGGAATCAGCTCAAGCCCGGAACGCTGGCGTTCATCTTCTTCAGCGATAAGCGCGGCAACGTCCGGATCTGTTTGTTGGAGGTGGGTATGTGAAATCATGACGGTATCATAAGCGCGAAGCGCGGTTTTTGCAATTTAAAATGGTATTTGGAGCAAAGCCCAGTTATTGGTGCCTGGCACCAAGGTGCCTGGCACCAAGGTGCCTGGCACCGGTGTAAAAAATGGTTGACAATCAAGTGAAAATGCGATAAAACCTTGGCAGAACTTTGACACACCAACGATTTCGGAGGGCGGATATGCCTTTCAGCCAGAGCAGTATCGTCATGCCCTCGGGCAAGACGAAAAAGGCGCGCAAGAATTGGACGATTATCGACACAGAGCTGTTCGCGCGGCTCATGAGAGAAGGCCGTGCAAAAGGCATTCTTCCGTCCGACCACGACGGTAAATGCTTGTATCAGCTTGAGGCGCGGGTATGCGTCAGCTCTGCCCTTGGCGCATACACCGAGCGTCAGGCGCGTCTGTACGCGTCCAACGGAGGGAGCTGGGCCGCGTTGAATCTGTTGAAAAAGAACGGTCAGCCGTTCTCGAGGAAGTTTTGCAGGGAAAGAGTGCGATTCGTTGCGATTGAGCGGCGAGTGCTCGGATTTCTGCGCGGGCAGGCGGCCATTGATTGGAACATTGCAGCCGTGCGTCGCAAGATGTTTGAGCTGTTCGGCGAAGGCATACTCGAGCACCTGTGCACGACGTTCAACCCCCGCGAGGAGACCATGGAGCAGATGCGGGCGCGCGCTTTGCGCGAGGCCCACGAACTCGACCGCTCTGCCGGAAAGAAACAGCGGCTGCTGCCAGACGGGTGCGTCACGCCGTGGCGGACGTATAAAATCGTCGATCTGGACGATTTTCGCAACAGGCGATACGCGGCGCACGCGGCATTGAAAAGGGCGCGAGTCGGAAATCCCGCAGCCGAATTGCGCGGCGTGCACGAAGGCGAGCTGCTCAAAACCGCCACGTCCATTGCCGGCATCAAGGCAAATTGCTGGCAGAGAGCAATCGACCTGTTTCGTATGCGCGTCCAAGGGACGTTCGGCGTATTGGGCTATGACAGGTACGTTGCGCTCAGCGAAAGCGAGTGGAGCAGAGTCATCCAGCTCAAATCTCTGCCGGACACTGTGTCGCGTGACGCGCTACGCAAAGAAGCGCTGAAAGTGCCGGTTGTGCGGCCGAAAAAATCCGCGTTTCCGGACAAAAACTGGTGGCGGCTATATGAGCCCGGATGCGACGACGGACAATACGCGCTGACCCCGCTCCTTTTCGAAGGAGAAAAAGAGCTCTTCAATTTCCCGCCGCGGAATCGCCGCGTGCACCGGGAAACGCTCATCGAGCTCACTCCGGCAATGCGCAATTGGCGGCCGAAGCGCGCCAAATGCAAGCGCATGATACAACTCAAGCTACATTTTCACGGACAAGCGAAAAAGCGGCTCCCGATCCGTAAACTGGATCCGGAGCGGCCGGATCAGTACCTTCTTTTCGACAAGGGAACTTGCTCGGTGACGGAAGTGAAGTGCGGCCGGAAAAAGCGGCACACGCCAATCGTCCAAGATTCGCAAACTTCTTTGCCGTTCATTTACGGATGAACGGTGCCCCATTTGCGGCATACATGCGGCAGATGGGGTTTTTCTTTTTGTGTTTTTAGCGTAATCTCTAACAATCTATGGATTTAAAAAAATTGAAAAGCGCGCATTTGATAGGCGTTGGAGGGATAAATATGAGTGCGGTAGCCAAATTATTGCTGTCCGCCGGCGTGC
>JAHJFW010000130.1 GCA_018824765.1 Patescibacteria group bacterium | reverse complement strand
TTGCTTTTGGTCGGCGGTTTGTTTTTCGTAATGTTCCTTTGGGGCGGCGTGACTTGGATGATATCCGAAGGCGACAAGACAAAGGTTGAAAAAGCCACCAAGACTTTAAAAAATGCAGTTATCGGTATTGCCATCGTTGCGACTTCTTATATTTTGGTTACAAACATTATCAAGATTCTTTCGAGCTGACCGCATAGAAAAAAAGAATCTAGAATCTGGAATCAGGGCAAGAATCTAGAATCTAGGTTAGGAAAAATAGTTCCTGAGCAGGGTCGAAGGACAACATTAATTAAAGTAACCCCTCGACTTCGCTCAGGGAATATTTCCCACCTTTTCGTACCTCGGATTTCGTCATTGGAAATTGAAAATTGGAAATTGAAAATTTTCCCCCATTCGTCATCATCCCCCTTCAGAAACCTAGATTCCAGATTCCAGATTTTATTCCCCCATCCCCACAACAGCTATTTCCTACCCCTATCCTTTCCAATCTGCTATCATATCAACATCTAAGTCTATGAAAGGAGGTGACGCATGACATGACACTATCTTCAAAAATCGCACGCGGCGCCGCAACCATCGGTTTGGCAGCAGCCCTAGCTCTTCCTATGGCCGCTTTGGCGCAGAGCTTGAACGCTAATGACCTCGGAGTCGGCGCTGTTGAATCTTCAATCAAACTCGGCTCCGGCGACGTCAGGGAAACAGCTGCTAGAATTATCAACGTAGCCCTAGGCTTCTTGGGAATTATTGCCGTTGTGATCGTCCTCCTTGGAGGATTCAAATATATGATTTCCGGAGGCAATGAGCAGAAAACCGAAGATGCCAAGAAGTTGATCGTCTCCGGTATTATCGGATTGGCCATCATCTTGTCGGCATGGGCAATTACGAGCTTTGTGATTTCCCGTTTGGTTACCGCTACTCAAACTGAATAAATATTATGAAATTCGTTAAATCAACCCGATTAATCGCTTTGTCTTTGATAGTTTTGGCAGGTTTCGGCCTGTCTTACGCTTACACCGCCAATGCCGCCGGTTTTCAAGATGCGGTTAGCGGCGGCCTGAACAGTGCGGCTCCGGATGCTTTAAAGGGAAGTACGAATTTGCCGACAATCATAGGCGGCATTGTTAGTGCATTAATCGGTTTTATTGGAGTTCTGCTTTTTCTCTATCTGCTTTACGGTGGATTCCTTTGGATGACTTCGCAGGGCGACAAGACAAAAGTTGAGTCAGCTCAAAATGTTATTAAAAGTGCCATCATCGGTATGATTATCATTGCTTTGTCCTATGCAATTGCTAATTTTGTCATTGAACAGTTGAGCGGCGCTGTCTCGCAAACCACACCAGCGACTGCACCGGCAACGCCCCCTCCTCCTGCGAATCCATAATCGTACTGATAGAAAAAATCAAGAAAAGCGGAAGCGGATGAAATCATTTATTCAGTCATTAAATTATTTATGAAAAAATTAAAGTATCTCTGGCATGCCGGTTTGACGCTCGGCCTCACAGCATTGCCGGCAGTAGCCTTGGCGCAGACCCCCAATCCGTTTGAAAAAGCGGCAAACATGGCAGGAGATGTAGGCACCAATGCCGGTCTGGGCCAACCAAAAGACCTGACTCAAATATTGGGGCAAATAATAAATGTTGTCCTAGGTTTCTTAGGTATCGTACTTTTGGGTTATTTGCTTTACGCTGGATTTATGTGGATGACGGCTGGCGGTGACTCAACCAAAGTGGATAAAGCAAAAGACATGATCAAGAATGCCATCATCGGCTTGGTCATTATTGTCGCGGCTTTCTCCATCTCCAGTTTTGTCTTGAGTTCATTGGTCAATGTAACGCAAGGTTAATCAGTTCGCTGCGCAACGAACGCCAAAACCGCCCGCATCGCCGGGCGGTTTTGCTTGCTTTTGTCACGTCTCTCAGAGACGTGGAGTTTGCGGGGACATGATACTTTTCCTGTCATTCCAGCCCCCGCCTCCGCGAGGGTAAACTCCGGCTGGAATCCAGAATCATATCCGGCTATTTTTTGGATCACTGCCGGAGTTTGTCCCGCACTTGATGCGGGACAGGGATGACGGGTAAGATGGGGATAACAAGGAAATACGGTTCATTCTTTCTCTAATATAAGCTACCCTGTTTCTATGAAAAAGACGCTCGGCGTTTTTACTGCGGGTTTGGCCTGGTTCGCCTTTTTGATCCCGTGGAATGGATTTGCCGATCCAGACGCTTTTTATCATGCCAAGGCCGCGTTGCTCGTGTGGCAGAACGGACCAATGGAAAGTTTTCCTTGGTTGGATTTGACAGCACTGGGAACTTCATTTGCAGACCAGCACTTTCTTTTCCATCTGATCGAAGCGCCGTTTGTGGCAGTCTTCGGCTGGGCTGATGGTGCGCGCAGCGCCAATGTTTTTCTGGCCGCGGTATTTCTTGCGGTTTTTTATGCATGCTTAAAATCGCTCGGCGCGAACCGCGCCGGAATTTGGACGCTTCTGCTTGCGCTCACGCCGCCTTTGATAATGCGTATCCTCCTCGGCAAAGCCACGCCGCTCGCGCTAGCCCTGTTTATTTTTGGAATTACCGCAGCTTGGAAGCGCAAACCACTTTGGGTTTTTGTCGCGGCCGCATTATTCGCATTATCGCACGGAGGTTGGGCATTTTTACTAGGCGCTTTAGTTATGATTTTAATCGGCGATTTGCTGTTCAATAGAATAGTTGAAGGATTGCCACGGCGTGAATCTATTTTTTTATGTTTTTGGAAAGAGCTGGCCGCAGCTTTACTTGGCGCTTTAGCGGGAACTCTTGCGCATCCGAATTTTCCCGACAATTTGCGGTTTCTTTGGATGCAGGTTGTAAAGATCGGACTGCTGACGCCGTTCAACCATGTGATTCTGGGCAGTGAATGGCTGCCGTCCAAAATCGGAAGCATGCTCATAGGATTCGGCTTGTGGCTTTGTTTGTTGTTTTTGGCAGGGGCCGGACTTTTGTTCGCCGCAAAACAGCCGCCGGATAAAAAAATACTGCGCCCGGCTGCGGTTTTCGCTTGGCCGACCGCCGCTTTTCTCGCCCTGTCTTTTAAAAGCCGGCGCAATGTGGAATATCTCGCGCCGATTGCTGCGATTTGGCTGGCGTGGTTGTGGAGCGCAATTGATATTAAAAAATTGCTGCAAGTTTTGTTCGACCAAAGAAAAAAATGGAAAGCCGCTGTAGCCGTCTGTTCACTGTTGATGGTTATTATAAGCTTACGATACACATATATCTTACTGCATAAAGACTTGTATCCTGATGCTGTTTTCAGCACGGCCATGCAAGCCGTGAGCCTGCGTGCGCAAGAGGGCGACCGCGTATTTCATTCGGATTGGGA
>JAHJFW010000129.1 GCA_018824765.1 Patescibacteria group bacterium | reverse complement strand
TGATTATATGGATCCCCTGCCGGCTTCCGAAGATGTATTTGTCCATCTTGGGATGCCATTTTGAGGTTTGGTGGCCGAAGTGCGCTCCGGCTTGGAGCAGATCGACCAATGACGGTATTTTAGACATATTTTCCTTTTAGCCTCTCCTCTGCCCCGCCGCGGGCCGATGTAAATCAGCCAGGATGCGGTCAGTTAAATCGCAGAGAATGTGTGATGAATTAAGTGCCGAGAAGGTAACATTTAGCGGTAAAAATGGCAAGTATCTAGGGAAGAATCCGGAATCTAGGTTTTTATAAAACCAAGGAAAATCAGTTCCTAAGCTTGTCGAAGGACTACCTACATCAAGGTAACCCTTCGACTGCGCTCAGGGAATATACTCCGTGACTTTACGGACTTGATGGACTTTACAGACTACTCCACATTCGTATATTCGTATATTTCGTGAAGCCGATTCGTATTTTCGCAGACCTCTGTAGCCAATTAAAAAGAGCGCAACTTTCGTTACGCTCTTTGGTTGAAGTGTTTGAGTTTTCGTCGAGACGCTTACTGCGTCTTTACGAGCCAGTTGGCCCCGGACTGGGAGGGCTTGACCCCTCCGGTCACGGTGCCGTCGTTGATCCGCCCCAGCTCCTCTGAGCCGTAGCAGATCAAGATGATCGCCGGGCAACCGCTGGCGTAGCAGAACCACGTGCCGTCGTCGACCGCGATCTTCAGCCCGTTCGGGTTGTTCGGGTCGAGGGGCTGGGTCGCCCCGTCGTGACTGGCGCCGAAGTTCAACTCGTAGGACGAGTTGACGGGCACGGCTCCGTCATCCCAGACGGCAGTCGTGGCACCCTTCGTGCCGATGAACAGATTGCCCCACGGAAGGTCCGTGAGACCGCTGTTCGCGGGGTAGTCCTTGAACCCGTCGGCCGCGAGGTAGTCCCCGCTTGCGACGTAGTCCTTCTGGACCTTGACGACGAAGTGACCCGAGGTCACATCCGAGCAGTCGAGGGTTGCACCCCCACTGCCGCCTTCGCCGCCTGCACCGCCGGCACAACCGCCAGCTCCGCCAGCATTGCCGCCCTCGCCGCCGGCACCGCCGCCGCCTGCGCTCTGGCACTCGCTGCCCTTTGGCGCGGTCCACTTCTTATCTGGCGAGCAGAACAAGTCGCGGCTGCAAGCCTTCTCCCAGCATGACTCGCCGGGAGTCTCGCACTCCTTGCCTTCCTCGCAGATGAAGCAGGAAGGAGCGTCAGCTGGCGCGGTCCACTTGCTGTCTGCCGAGCAGAACAGCTCGCGGTCGCACGCGTCCTCACAGGTGTCGCCGGGAGTCTCGCACTTGGCGCCAGCCTCGCAGGTGATGCATGCTTCGGCATCGCTCCCTGCACTCCACTTGGACTCTGCAGAGCAGAACAACTCCCGCTCGCAGGCGTCCTCGCAGGTCGCGCCCTTGGTCGGGCACTCGTCGCCCTCCACGCAGGAAGGGCCTCCGCCCGAGCCACCGCCGCCAGTCGCCGTGGCGCCACCGCCGCCGTTGCCGAGCTTCTCCAGAGGAGACTCGGAACAGCCAACGATCAATGCCACCAAACCAATGATGTAAATGTACGTGTGGCGCATGGCCACTCCTTTCTCCCCCAAAGGGGCTAGTCTTCTCCCTCGCCGCTAACCTACCATAGATCAGCACGAAGAAGAGTATATTAAAACATTTTTTTGACTTTTTGTCAATAGTCTTAGCGCCAAGAGCGTATTTTTTGGCTAAAAATAGCCGTAAACTTGGCTTGACTAAAAATTGAGTAAAAAAACCATCTTTTAAATACTAGCGATTTCGTTTTTTTCGCTAGATTCTCCCTCTTAAGCTAAGAGGGAGTTAGAGGGAGTTATGAACAGTAAAGAAAACCAATCTGATTGGAATTGTTTTATTCTCGGTTCGTAACTCCTCCTAGCCTCCTCTTATCCTAAGAGGAGGGATGTGGGATAAAAACGCTCTCAGGATCCCGTCTCATGGCGGAGAGGGTGAGATTCGAACTCACGGTAACCTTGCGGCTACGGCAGATTTCAAGTCTGCTGCTTTAGACCACTCAGCCACCTCTCCGCCATGTTACGGAACAATTCCGCCCCTCGGCTCATCAGCTCTTCCGCCCCTCAGCTATTCTGCCACAATCCCCCGTCAACCGCCAAAGACTAACTTATTTTTTGATTTTAGTCGAGCTTTTCTGAAAATTATGCCGGTTAAATAATTGACAATTAGCCGCCAAACCGCGATTCTAATAACCATTCGCGCATAGCGCGCGAACTGCTCATTCACAACTACGGAGGGGCAGATGACTCGTTTCAACGGGGAAAGTTATTCGATGCCGGCGTTTCTCAAAAAACGCTATTCGAAGCTCGACCCGTATGAGGTCGAGCGTCTGTTTCTTGAAGCCAAAAGCGAGGATCCGACCGTACGCAGAGCGGCAATCGAGCACCTCGCCTTGGCAAACATCGGTTTGGTCATAAGCATCGCCAAGGGCTATGTCTCCAATGGCTTGCCATTGATGGATCTGGTCCAAGAAGGGATGATACAGCTCATCACCAAGGCGATTCCAACCTTTGATCCTTCACGCGGCACGAAGTTTAGCACGTATACGGTGCCTGCGCTGCGGCACACTTTCACTCGCGCGTGCGCTGAAAAGAGCTATAATAGACCCTTTACCATCCCGGAGCATGTCCGATATGTGAAACATGCCGTTGCAACCGCCCGTGCAGAATTCTATAAGACGCTTGGCCGATGGCCTGATACGGATGAAATATTCGCTCTCTTGCAAACGCGGGAAAGCAATGTCATCAAAGCAATCTCGAAACAGGAAATCGAGAGGATCGTCCACACGTCTCGTATGGATGTACTCTCATTAACCCAGCCCGCTTTCGAAGACGACGGTCCTGTTTTGGAAGAGCGGATGCTCATGGACTTCGGGGATCAAGGAGCGGAATGCGTTGCCATCAACTCTGAAGAGCTGGCCTGTTGGTCCAAACGCCTTCGCACCGTTTTACAGTCCTTACCCGAACGCGAGCGAGAGACCATCGTTTTCCGCTTCGGTCTGGCGGATCAAGTACCGAAAAAGCTTGAAGCTGTCGGCAAAATCCTGGGTGTGACCAGAGAACGCATTCGCCAACTGGAATGGAAAGCCATAGGGCGGATGGTGAAAAAATGGAGAATACCGAGTGAGTCCGTCAGGAATATCCTGATCTCTCTGCGAGAATTAGGGTTCACCGTGCAAATTCAAAGCACGAAACCGGTCCCGACGGAAATTCCTTCAACACAAATCTCCTCCAGAGTTTTGACCGAGCACGCCGTCGCTCTCGCCGACGGCAA
This sequence comes from Patescibacteria group bacterium, assembly GCA_018824765.1. GTDB lineage: Bacteria > Patescibacteriota > Patescibacteriia > 2-12-FULL-60-25 > 2-12-FULL-60-25 > JAHJFW01. Next base: position 15,243 of record JAHJFW010000129.1, on the reverse strand, counting down.
ATACGTAGTCAGACCTGCACGGACACTCGCCGTTCGACTGAATATCGACGAAAATACAGCGCAGATCGCCGTCGAGACGTGCGCCAAAGAAGGCGCGTTCGCGTTCGTAGACGGATGCGACGCCATCCGTCTTTGAACATATGCCCTTTCATGACAACCGCTTGCCGTCCCGAAAGCTTTCGTGACGGCTTTTTTCATAAAAAATAACAAGTCCTCTAGAGAGAAAAACAGAAAAAAAGTCATTCCGCTGCTAACAAATGTCATTCCACGGTTCAACCGGGGAATCTTCCAATTTGAAGATCCCCCGGTCAAGCCGGAGGATGACATGTCCCCCGGTCAAGCCGGAGGATGACATGGAGAGAGGCACCGGAGGATGACATGTTCCCCGGTCATCCCCGCCTACGCGAGGACAGGCGCCGGAGGATGACAGGAGAAAAAAATATAAAAGGGTCATGTCCGAGTTTCGTCCCGGTTTCCAAAGAAAAGAAAAGAGCTGGAGAGTCTTCCAGCCCGGAAAGTATGCGGCGTGTTTGGCCTGCGACAGCTAGGCCGACCGCACCACGCGAGTGATGGAACGCTCTTTTGAAAACCGGGTCATGACCCACGCGTGTCCGGTTAAGAATCCCACAACGTAGCCTGCTTTTGGATGGGTGATCCGATTTCAGATAAAACGAACTCAGAAATCAGCTCAACCATGGGAGTTTTGTCAAAAAGGGAGACACTTAATATTTGTAGAATTTCGTAGGAACTTCTTTTGATCCCTAACCTCTTTTTCATAATGGCAACCAGTAAATATGTACACAGCGCAATGCATATTTGTGTCTTCACTGAATTTCGTGAGCGACCCCAAAATGATTTGACGCTCAAATGCTGTTTGATCCATCTAAAAAATAGCTCAACTTGCCAACGATGTTTGTATACATCAGCGATTGTTTGTGCAGGTACGTCAAATTGATTCGTGAGAAATACATACACATGTTGTGTTTCAGCATCAACATATTTGATGCGCCGAAGCTTCTCGGGATATCGCTCTTCTGCAGTGTACCCAGATAAATAAATCACCTGATCACATTTCACCCCAGAAGACTTGTCTACATCATTTGAATAAATTCGTCGAAAGACGGTATTACGTCTTGCTCGTGTCACGAAAAACGCTTGTGCACGATGGATCGTATTCAGTCTCTTAAAATCTCCATACCCACGATCCATGACATAGTAGCTTCCGGCTTCATAGATAATCCGATCAAGAAAGTGCATATCATTCTCTTTTGCGCTGGAAAAATCGAAAAATGCAGGAATATTGCCTTTTAAATCCAATCCCATATTGAGTTTGATTGCCGCCTGTTTCTTCGAATATCTTGCCCATGGAAATATATTCAAACACATTTCAATCGTCGTTGAATCAACGACAAGAACTGTTCCCTCCAAATCAAGGGTGAATGGCGTATCATCAACATAGATGCCGCGCGCCTCTTGAATGAGGATGAGTGCGTAGTCGCGATAGATACGCCAATCTCGTGCTTCATTCGCATCGGAGAGCGTGGATCGTCTAACAACAGTACGAAAACCCAAATGATACAATTTTTCATGTTGAGCGGTGAGACATATGACAATGTCACGCAGGCTCTCACGGAATGAGAGATGACCGAATGACATCGCCAGAAACTGTTCCCAGCAAGAAAATTCTCTCACCCGATATTCACCGCCATACCGTGCAACGCAATGATTAAATTGATATCGAACGACACTGTCCATGACCTGTGAAAAGACATATTGGCCTTGGTGCATATACACCAAGTATTGCACAGATAAAATTCAAATCGAAAAATGCTTTTTTTCAAAAAAACGGCTCAACGAAGAGCTGTTTTTATGATGGTGAAAGACTTAACCGGACACGCGTGGGACATGACCCCGTTTCTTGGTCGCAGTTTAGTGCACAGATTCCGCACATGCCGAGGCATGTGGGTTGCACGATACTAAATTGTCATGGCGGAGATGGAGGGATTCGAACTAAGTGGGTCATCCGATACTAAGTTCTCTTGCCTCAATGTTGAAATTGATCTCAACCGAGCTATTTTTTTGTTGTGTTGTTTAGAGTTGAGATTTTTCGTGTTATGTCCACGGGCAGCATATCCGGCCAAATCTCATGCAATCTCATATGAGCTATCATTAAACGGGTTCAGTAATCGGTGAATGCCTGCCCAAGAAAATCGCTCGATAATTACATGTCGCAAGAAAATTTAACGAACTCGTTACGATAAAAGTTGGAAACTAAGTAAGAGAAAAATTAAGAACGTATTATCAATGTATTCTCTGCGACCTTGAGTCGATCCTGTAGCGTTTGGCGCGATTTGAGGTAGGCATAGACGGCATTGATATCAGGAAATGTTTGTTTACCGACAAGCAACCAGCTCATCGCTTTGAAGAAAGTATCTTTTTTTAATCTAAGCACCTCACATGAAGGAAAAACGTCTGGATAAGACTCCATTTCTCGAAAAATGCACGGAAGAGCATCCCGAACATCTTCATCAGGCTTTTCAAAATTTGGAAAGAGGATAGATCGAATCATTCTTACCGCTTCTTCCGGTTCTCTCCGTAGTGATATTAAGAGCTTCTGTAATGCTTCATCAGACTCCAGTGATTGAACGAGTGCGTCTTCGTGATTTTTTGCCAAATACAACTCGACGGAAGCAAGGTAAATGTCGGGCGTGATCGTCTTGATCAGTTTTTTGTTCAGAGACGCTAATTTTTCAGGATCAAATTTTCCATTTGCTCTATGGATTTTATTCGCGTCGAACGTTTCAAGGAATTGTGAAATGGAAGGATAGACGACGTTGGAGCGTCCATAGCCGGACGAGATGAGATAAGAGACGAGCGCTTGAGGAAGAATTCCTTTTCGAATGAAATCATCAAAGTTAGAAGCTCCTCCCAACATTTTGCCGCGTTCATCTAGTAGAAGTGGCGTATGGAGGTACTTTTTAGGTTCGAACCCAAGGGCGATGCGAACCATCTCTTGAAAATCGACGATGGGCATTTTGTCTTGTCCTCGCACGACGTGCGTCACTCCGAATTCGGCATCATCAACAACGGTCGCGAGATGATAAAGCACGCTTCGGTCGGAGCGCATCAAAGGAAAATATTTTTGGCCACTTTTGAGACGTTTTTCAAGGTCGACGAGAATTCTACCTCTCAAAACATCGTCGAATTCAAACGTATCAGAATATTCGTCGATAAATCGCTCAATATCAAATAAAACGAGTCCGGAATCTTTGTCTACGAAAGCGATTTTTTTATCGAACAGCTCTTCTATGTATTTTGAATAAATCGTCTGTCTTTCAGATTGGTAAACGGATTGCCCTATGGTTTCTTGGGAATTTTCAGGCGTAACATCAAATTCGAAACCAAGAACATCGCTAAAAAAATGGAGGAGCTCCAATGCTTTCTCTTTCTTATGCTCTTCAGCATTGGTGTCATCTACGCGAAAAATAACCTTCCCTTCAGATCCTTTTTGTTTTTCGCTCTGAGCGAGTGAATAATTATAGAGATGAGAACGGATCGCTCCGATGTTTTTATTTCCTTCGACGGGGGACATTCCGAGGCGAACTACGACAGGTTTCTTCTTAGAATCGTTTTGCTGTTTTCTTTCTATGGGCTTTTCGTTCATAGAGGATCACTTGGATTTTTTTTAAGAATGATCAGCGTATTTTCATCGTGCCACGAAATGCGATCCACGTCGTGAAAGCGTTTTTGAAGCCTGTCAATAAATGTTATGAGGGATCGTTTGAATTCCGTCTCCGTATATAAATTGAACGTTGAATAGTGTTTCCCCTGCGCCTGCTCTTTCAATCTATTGATGTTTTCGACGCGTGGGAAGCGAAAGTATTCGATATGCTCAACGAGTAGCCCCGGTGCTTTTTTCATGGTGGACTGGAATAAGCTAAGCGTGAACAGGCGTGTCTCTTTTTTTTGGAACAAGGGGAAATATTTCCCCCAGATATTTCTAGAATTCTGATTTTTAAAGCGCGTGTATATAAATATTCGACCGTGATTTCTCAAACAGCGTGAGCATTCGTCCAGGAATTGAGGCAGCTGAAAATGATGGATAGCATTAAAAATGAACAGGGCATCGATAGAATTCGACTCGAAGGGCAAGTGTTCCGCGGATGCTTGTATTATTTTAAAGTTTTTAAAACCGCCCTTTTTTAAATTTTTGCTCAGCAGGGAGAGCATGGCTTTATTTTTATCGACGCTATAAAAGAAAGAATATCCTTGTATACTTTGGAGCAACCTTGCTGTATATCTCCCGTCGCCGCAGCCGATTTCGGCTATAATTGACACGGGACGCGTTTTTAACCACGATTCGATGAATGCGATCGGAGCGTTATCCGTTGTGCGCAGATGAGTGTAACGATTCGCAATTCGTGAAAAGTGGCGTTGGACGTCTTTGATCATACAGTCTGTTAGATGCGCCCCACTGTTCCGTCTGGCTGGAACTCAGAAATTTTTCCGACGCACCGCTCTATGTGATTACCGATCCAAATAACGCCGGAATTTTCAGGAATTGCCAGAATCGGACTACGTAATGAAGCGGCGAGAGATGCCGCATGTTCTTTCATCGAATCCTGGTAATGGCAGAGCACGGACATTCCTCCAAGCATATTCAACCCGTTGTGGTGCGTGCTGCCTCGATGGTTTTCGTCTTCGACGGTGCGTATATCTTTCCCGAGCACTATCGCTCCCGCACTTCCGCCGTATATACTTCCGCCTCCCTGCACATACTCCGCGAGACGCTCTCTCATTCCCGCTTCAGTTACATAATCCAAGAGATGGTATGTATTTCCGCCCCCGATATATACGGCATCAAATTTGTCGAGTGATGTTACCCGTATATTCTCCAGAGCTGTTTCAAAATCGATTTCTTTTCCTTCCGAATGTCTCGCGACCAGGGCGGAGAACCAATCGATACAAGCTTCGTATCCTATCGACTCACGGCGCAAAGCGATGGGAATATATAGAAGACTTGCCTGACGGGGAAGTTCGAAAAAAAATTGCTCATCGAAATCGAAGCTTGTATCCGCGTCGCCTCCCCCTCCGAGGAAGAGTTTTCCATTCTTCATAGAAAATTTTGAAGAGTTCTTTGAATAATGTCCGCCTGATCGGGTCTTGAGCGTTCAAGTTGCAGAATGAACGCGGACCTGTTTTGGTTTACGTTCAAATAGATGTCAGGCCCACCGAGTTTCTTGAATTCACCCAGAAAAGCGACATTGTGAGCTCTCTCAATTTCTTTACGCACGATTTCCAGCAAGGATGCCTTATCTAACGTCGATTCGGCGCTCCATCTTGTCCAGTAATCGTCTGCTATGGAAACAAGTTTTTCGATGTCGAGCCTCATTGATCTGCTCCGTGAAAAAAATCTTGTCATGCATTGGCGTAATCGATATCCGGGATCTTTGTGCGAGGGGACGACCCCTTCGCGTGCCATCAATACGCCCGTCCTGACTGCATCAATGACGCCTGAGATATCGTTTCGGTCATGATCAGGGGTGTAAAATTGATCAAAATCTTGATAATAGTGGCAATGTTTTCCAGTACCCCAACTGAAACGCTCCATACCAAAACAGCCGTCCGCGATGGCGATTTTGGACCCGTCATCCAACGGATAGTCCGGCACGTAGACGCATTCCGAGACTTCGACTTCTCGGGCATAGAGTGTGATTGTATTTTTTGTAACTTTTTTCTTTCCCCATCGGTCAGCAGATTCGCTGATTGTCACTCGGATGTCTCGTAAAGGAACGCCTTGATTAATGAGGAGAGCTAAGAGCAGTTTGTATATTTTGAAGAAATCTTCCATTTTGGCGTTCACGTGCTCAATCGAAACGTCGACGAACGAGGTTGAGAATCCTTCTTTTACGGCATCCATATATTGACTGCGAATAACAGGTTGCGCGACGAGGAATTTTTTCCCCACGATCTCCGCACGCTCCCGTAACATGCTTTCGACGCGCTGTACACCAGCCGTCGTAAAAACGGTCGATTCTCCAGGCGGCCTAAGCACCGGCTCTGGCTTCAGTCGCTCATATCCTTCGAAAAATCGTTCAACGTCTTCGGATTCGTTCAAATTTAAAACTTGTTCGGATTTATTTTTTATTTCATCGTCAATTACAGTCTCGTCAATTCGGTAGCGTTGTCTCAAGCTATCTTCCGTTTCGAGGATAAGATGAAACTGGTCGATAAAATCATCAATCTTTGATCGGATCTTTTCATCGCCTCCTGACGTGTAGCGTTCCATCGTCGTTAGCAGAGTTGAACGACCCCGCTGATAATTTTTTTCGAAAGCGCTGGTATCTGTTGAACCTCATTCTGTAGAAAGGTCTTGAGAGATTCGCTTTCGGTGAATTCTTTTGGGATATTGATTGCCAGGATCCATGGATCGACCAGCGGCTTATCGCTCTGGCTGACGAGATACACTTCGTTCTGAATACCGAATTTTTCATGAACGCGCCTTGCCAATTCGAAGGCGGCCACGTAATAGATTTTTCCGATATGGTATATGGGATTCTTTCCGCAGGATCCTTCCATGCTCATAGGCCGCGTTGGTGTAATGAGTCCGTTGATTCGATTTCCTCTCCCGACCAATCCCTCGTCACCACTTTCGATTGACGAACCGGTTGCGGTGAGATAGAAATCACCCCTTTGTTCATCATCTCTTGTATTAATGCTTAATTCGAAATCAGCTATTCCGAATCGATACATAATGTCTTCAACGTAAGCTTTTGCAGCTTTGATATTTTTTGCATATTCGGAATAATTTTGTACATATGTCGCGATTTGAGGAATGCACATGGTAAAAAAGAACTTATTTTTATTCCGGCATGCCATGATTTTAATGTCGCTACCCAACCAAGGGTCTGCTATTTTTCGCTCAGGAGAATTTAAGAATTGTTCGATCGCGAGCGTCGCCTGCTCCAGTATCGTCATGGGTGCGTAACCGACTCCGAGTGATGTATCATTGGCAGTTAATTGTTTTACTTCGGGCAAATCATCGACAGTTTCCGGCTCAAACCATTTTTGGCGAGCCCCACCAACCGCTTCTTTTTCATAGGTCTTCCCCGGGCTACTTTGAACACTTAAGTTGAAATGAAATTCCAAATTTGTATCTGGGTCAACAAAGGGAAGCTTCTCGATAAAAAACTCCTTTGTCCAAGAAGTAAGAAGTTCTTTGATGGGGATGGTTTCTTGGGCGAACTTCGTCGATGCTCGGCCGTTTATTAAAACGCGGATTGGATTCAGTACGCGCCCTTCTCCGAATTTGACGCGCGAAGAACCCCCAAGAAGCCCTAATTTGTCAAAATTATGGTGCAAGACCACACCGAATTTTTTCATGCAGTAATTTGAGAAGTTTGCAGAAAATTTCTCAGCGAGGGCATCTGCTAGCGTATCTGGATGGCCAGTTCCTTTTCTTTCGATGATTTCAAAATCCTGATTAAAATCTTTGCGTGAGAGGAGTGTATGCATGCGCGTTATTGTATTTGACGATGATGAAAAATGCAATATTTTTGGTTATTTTTTGAAATTTCGTTCACCCCAAAGATAGGGGCTTGATCGCTGCTTTTACGAATCGCTCATGTATTCAGCTTCCGGCCAAAAGGATGGAAAACTAATCCATGACAAAACCGTCCTTTCGGACGGTTCCTTTATTACCGCACAAACCTCGAACGCCTTTGGACATGTGGGTTGCACGATACTAAATTGTCATGGCGGGGAAAGTGGGACTCGAACCACGCGGGTCGCCTCTCGTGCATATATTGGGGTTTTTGAAGGAAAATTTCAATTTTTCACTTCTCGTCTTGACTAGCTTGTTTATATCTCATATAATCTCCTATACATAGTATATGAGATTAAGCATCTACCACCGTGATCCACGAATCAAATATATCCCCCAAAATCTCTGGTCTCTCATCAATCACATTGATGAACTGAAGGGTCGTTGGATTGGAGGCGCGTCTCTCAATCCGCAAGCATTAAAGCGATTGAAGCGTTCCGTGCTGATCACATCTACAGGAGCGTCGACGCGCGTCGAAGGAGCAAGACTTTCGGATGAGGATGTTGAGAAACTCATGCGCGGCCTTTCTGTTAAAAAATTCGCTGATCGTGACCAGCAGGAAGTGAAAGGATATTATGAATTGTTGGATAACATTTTTTATGGATGGAAACAAACTCCTTTCAACGAAAGCGCGATCAAGCATCTCCACAAAGAATTGTTGAAATACGTTTCCAAGGATGAGCGTCATCGTGGCGAATACAAGAAGACGGAAAATTCTGTCGAGATGTACGACGAATCAGGAAAATCTATAGGCGTCGTCTTCGAGACGACTCCTGCATATCTCGTGCCAAAACAGATGCAAGAGCTTGTCGCATGGACAGAGGGAGCGCTCGCGCAAAAAGAATTCCATCCGTTGCTCGTCATCGGAAATTTTCTTGTGGAGTTTCTTGCCATTCATCCGTTCCAAGATGGAAATGGGCGTCTTTCGCGCATCCTTGCAAATCTCCTCATGTTGAAGGCTGGATATGAATATGTACCGTACGTCTCACATGAAAAATTGATTGAAGACAACAAAGCCAATTATTATCTAAAGCTCCGAAAAAGTCAGAAGAAGCTGAACACCAATTGTGAAGATATCACGGATTGGCTTGAGTTTTTTCTGACGGTTTCGCTTGAGCAAGCTAAACAGGCAATCGAGCTTTTATCTAAGGAGAACATTGAAAGGCTGTTGTCTCCAAAGCAGCTCCTCGTGTGGCAATACCTTCTATCCATTCCCGAGGCGACTCCTGGCGACATCACAAAGGCAACAGGGGTAGCACGACCAACGGTTTCACAGGCGTTGGATGTTTTGATGCGCCTGAAAAAAGTTGAACGCATCGGACAGGGACGAACGACGAGATATCGGAAAAAATGATCAGCGCATATGGGCAAACCCATTAAGGCGATTCATGCTCTGAATTGGTATTACGGCAATATCTGTTCTCGTAAGTGTCCGGAAAATCGACAAAAGGAACATTACGACCGGATGCGTGAAATCATTCGTGGTCATGAAGAGTATCTCATTACGCATAAGATGTTCGTCAAAGTCATGCACGAAAGACATCACGTTTGCAGGCTCACGGATGAGGAGCTGCGAAAGCCAACCCGTGACTTCTGGAAGTTAGACCGCATGTCCCTATGATTTCCGTTACTGAAGAACAGCTTGTTTTATTTTCCTCTTTATTCCATGGTCGAGAGGATATTTTTGCACGTCGCTGGGAGAAGAACGGGAAAATTGGCTACGCTCCAGCGTATGATGTTGATTGGACGGCGTTCAACGAACATAAACGACATGGCGGGACATGGCTTAACTTCAAGGAAAAGGTTCCGATCCCACTGACTCCCGACGTCATCAAAAAGCATTTTCTCGGAGGCCAAACGATCGGCATCTATCCATCACTTGAAGACAATACGTCGTGGTTTATCGCTGCGGATTTCGACGGAGAGCGATGGTGGAATGATTGCCAACAGTTCATCCACGTCTGTTCGGAGTATGACATTCCGGTCTCCATCGAACGCTCACGCTCCGGTAATGGCTGCCACATCTGGCTTTTTTTTGAAGTGCCGTATCCCGCATTCAAGAGCCGTCGTATTTTTCTTGAACTTATCCGTCAAGCGTTTCATCTTTCGGAATTCGATAAAGAAGTGAGTTTCGACCGTCTATTCCCAAATCAAGACGAGCTGAGCGGCAAGAGCTTCGGCAATCTGATTGCATTGCCGTTTCAAGGAAGGCTAACAGATCAAGGAAAAACAGTTTTTATCCATCCTGAAACTGGAGATCCGTATCCAAACCAGTGGCAGCATCTCCTTGGAATAAAACGTCTGGCGACAATCGAGCTTGATACTTTATACGATCGGCTCGTCCAAGCTGGCACTGTCGTTTCGATGAACGGCACAGCGTCAGAGGCACCAGGAGGCATTACGATCACGCTCGCGTCTTCGATCGAATTGTCACGCCGTGAGCTGGATACTGAGACGGTCAAATTTCTGAAAGAGGAATTGAATTTCATGAATGCCGAATATCTGCAAAAAAAGCGCTTCGGCAAAAGCACCTACCAAACGGAAAAATATTTCAAGCTGATTGAAGAGCAGGGCGACATCCTGAGACTGCCGCGAGGCTTCCTGGAATCTCTAAAACAGCACTTTGACCAACGCGGGATGCGCTATCATCTATCGGATAGACGGACAGCCGTGGAACCGGTTCAGTTCAATAGCGCGATCGAGCTTCGCACTGAACAGAAAGGCTTGGTCGAGAAAGCGCTCCTTCATGATGAAGGGACGATCGTTGCGCCGCCCGGAAGCGGGAAAACGATCGTTGCCCTTGAGCTTATCGCGCGACGCGAACTCCCTGCTTTCATTTTAGTTCATCGTCGGCAACTCATGAGTCAATGGATCGAACGCATTCAAGCGTTCCTACAAATCCCAAAGACAAAAATTGGAAGAATCGACGGCGTAAAGAAAAAGTTCGGCAAAGAGATTACGGTTGCCATGCTTCAGAGTTTCGCGGGTATGGAAAATCACAAAGACGAAATGGCAAAGATCGGAACTGTCGTTATGGATGAGTGCCATCATGTCCCGGCCAAGACATTCCGGGAAGTAGTTAAAAATCTAGATGTGAGATACCTGTATGGCCTGACAGCAACACCAACCCGCAAACATCACGATGAAAAAATGATCTTTCTATATGTTGGAAATATCATCGCGGAACTAGCGGTAAATCCAGCGATCAATGAAGATTCAACTTCGATGCAGACCCCAGTAAACGTCGTCATCCGAAAAACAGACCTGGACATTCCATTTAGATTCAAAACCGACAACTATCAGCTTCTTGCCAAAATGTTGAGCTGTGACCATTCACGTAATAAGGTTATTGTTGGTGATATCCTCGTTCAGGCCAAGCAGAGCCGTAAAATCTTGGTATTGAGCGAACGCAAGGAACACTTGGAAATACTCAATCTCTATCTCCGCAAGGAAGCAGAGACGATCACGATTACTGGCGACGATTCTGAGTCGAACCGGAAGCAAAAATTGAAACAGATTGAAACCGGCCATTACCAAGTCATTCTTTCAACCGGCCAGTTCTTCGGTGAGGGCTTGGACATCAAAGGGATCGATTGCCTCGTGATCGCGTTTCCATTTTCCTTTGATGGAAAGCTAGCGCAATACGTAGGACGTCTGCGTGGTGTAGACAAACTCGTTCTGGACTATCGCGATTATCTCACGCCATTTTTGGATCGGCAGTTCAAACAACGAATGAGGTTTTACAAGAAACAAGGATATGAGATTAAAGAAACCTAAGCAGATTTACACAAAACGACCATTTCGGGTCGTTTTGTTGGTCACAATCATACCGCACAAATCTCGCACGCTTTGAGGCATGTGGGTCTGCCGATACGAAATTGTCATGGCGGGCACGATGTCCGCAAGTTAGAACCGAAAACGTGGCCTAAATTCGCGGATATTGATAAAAGTATACAGAAATTAAGGGCTATGTTCAAACAAAACCCCGAATGGTTTGAAGTGCCAAAACCGAAGTCGGTAAAAGGTAAAAATGAAGTAGATTATTCAATAAAATAAGTCTGGTGGATTTTTCGATAGGTTTATGTTTCTATGCCATTTTTGAATGTAGCTTCCTGAAAATATTCACTCAATTTATTTACAAATTCTTTGGTATCTATAAAATAATTAGGGTAGGCTTTTCTTAATTCTTTTGTCGTATCCGCTGAAACAAGAACTATATCTTTGTCCTCTTTGTCTTTTAACATTCTCTCTTCAAGTTTTGAATATTCTGAATTTGCAAATTCCTCTTGAGATTTTCTATAAGCTGAAATTTTTAATTCTTTTGTCGTAAGATCTAAATTCAAAAGATAAAAATCGAATTTTTCTTTAGCTCCCTTCTCAAAGTTCTCAATAATCTTATGAATTTTTGCCCATTCATTCATTTTTCTGACAACCTTTAATTTTTTTGCTAGCGTCTGTATTTGTTTCCGTAATTCATTTTTATCGGTAGGAGTATTTGGCACTACTGATGTCTTCTCCATGTTAGCAAATGCTGAACTAACCAATTTAAAGAAATCCATCCATTCTTTTTCTCCTTCATTGGATTTAATTGCTTGTCTAGTAAAGTGGTCTACTGTTTCAACGGCTGTAGCCCAATAATGTTGAAGATTTGTTCTAATTTGTATTTCAATTAACAACCCGTCATATTCCTCACTTTTATCACTATAATATTTGTAGACCAAATGAAAGCTCCTGTATCCGTCCGGTTTCGGATTTTTTATGTAGTCTTTTTTATTAGATAATTTATGTTTTAACCCCCTACTTTTCCCATATAATTCAACAAGTTCGTTAACTTTATCAATGCTTGGTAAAACCGATCTACATCCGCCAATATCTTGCATTCTTGACATTTTCATCTTACTCGTCTGATCCCGCTTGAGTTTATTGAGTATTGATGAAACTCGCTTAAGACGGCGAGTAAAGTGGTCTGGTTTGTCTAGACCACCATTGTGGATAAATAGGAGAGATCCACGGGTGGTTAGAATGAGTTAACGTTGATGGTAAATCATGGAGGGAGTGGCATAGTTGAGGGATGAGTGAATTCGTTTGTTGTTGTAGAAGTCGAGGTAGGCTCCGATACCGGCTCGAGCTTCATCGACCGAACGGTAGGAATGCAGGTACACGTTTTCATACTTGACCGTCCGCCAGAGCCGTTCCGTGAAGATGTTGTCCATGCACCGGCCTCGGCCGTCCATGCTGACCTGCACATTTTTTCCAAGGACGAAACCGGTGAGATCGCGGCTCGTGAACTGAACCCCTTGATCCGTGTTCCAAATATCCGGCATGGCGATCTCGAAGGCATCCGTGAGTGCCTCAATGCAGAAATTCGTTTCAAGCGTCGGCGACACTTTCCAAGCGACGACGTACCGGCTGAACCAATCGAGAACGGCGACCAGATAGGCGAAGCCGCGCTCAAGCTTGATGTACGTGATGTCCGATCCCCAGACCTGATTCGGACGGACGATCTCGAGGTTTCGGAGCAGATAGGGATACTTCTGACGCGTGGGGTCTGCCCAGCTCAACCCCTGCTTTTTGCGTGGATAGACGGCTTCAATGCCCATCTCTCGCATGAGCCGCCGGACATGGTCGCGGCAGATGTCGGTCTCGTGTTTTTGCCGCAGTTCGATCCGCATCCGACGAGAGCCATAGAACGGGCAGTCGGTGTAGATCCGGTCGATGAGGCCTTTGATGCGCTCATCCTCCGGACTGAGCAGCGGCACATACGAGAGGCTTGCGCGAGAGACATCGAGCAGGTCGCATTGGCGACGGAGGCTGAGTTTGTCGTGCGCTCGGACGATGAGCGCCCTCCTTTCTTCATGGGTCAAGGTGCAATTTTTTTTTCAGCCAGGCGAGTTCCGTTTCCCGCTGGCCGATGATTTGATAGAGCTCGTTGATGAGCCGCTCTTCGGTCTTGCCATCCTTCGTGCGCTTGTCCGTGAAGATGGACGGCATGGTTTCCAAGACCTGCGTTTTCCATTCATGGATCTGCGTCGGGTGGACTTCGTGCTCGCTTGAAATTTCGTTGATCGTTTTCTGACCCTTCAAGCAGTCAAGAACGACGGCAACTTTCTTCGCGGGACTGAATGTTTTTCTCATGGGGATATTGTACCCGAAATCTCTCTTATATAATGGTCTAGTTTTCCCAGACCATTATAGAGTAACTATTGCCGATGAATCAATTTGCTTAGAGACACGCTTTAACCTTACGGCGAAGGTGTGTAAGGGAAAACTGTGGGATGAACGCCAATTAGTTAAAACATCGATGGCGCCATTCAATTCATCTTGTGAGCTACTGGAAGAAATGAGGATATCTCCCGCCTTATTCACCTGATTCTTTGAGTAATTTAATTTAGTCCATTCCATAGTATCTATTTAAAACATTCTATAATATTTTGGTGTTGATAGTTAATTTTATAAGCGAAAGAATAATCAAAAGGATAAAATGGTTTATTGTCTTGTAATAAAAACATTATTCCTGAGAATTCAAATCAAATTTTTTTCGAAAACTTTTAAAGTCGCTTAGATTATGCCAAGATCACATTTATAATTTGCAAGATATCATGCTTATGACTATTAGATAGAGTACCAAACATTTTTAGCATTTCTAAGAATACTTTGACGTTGTTTTCCGTGATTTCAAAATGAGCGATTTCTTTCGTTTCGGCGGTTCGTCCAATTAAATTGGTTCTCGCTTTTAATTCTGTAATTGGGAAACACAAATATAACATCGGCTGTGTGCCGACTGCATATTGTTTTTCGGTAATTTTTATTTCGGTAACTATTTCGTATCCATTAAATTTGTAAATTAAAAGGGGGTATTTAACCTGGGTATATTCAAAATCAAATCCATTAATATTCTTTGCTATCGGGTGACTACGATCAATTTGCAATTCAGAATTATTATCAATCAAGTCAGGACTTAGTATTGAATTAAGATAATTAATAACATTCTCTAATTCTTCCCTGGATATGATAGTCCATTTATAAAAATACCAAATATACTCTGATAATTCATAAAGCGCTTTAGTTTTGCCGTTTGCTCCGGTGAATTTAGTCTCTGGCAACGATGATTCTGCAAGTTTTTCAACTTCCTTTTTAACAACATCGTAACCGATTTGCCATTCAACGTAGTTACTTAAAGCAAACCCATCTCGCTTAACTGCAACCGGCGTTCCATATTCATTCACAATCGAGCGATTTTTAACACGAATTTTTCCGCTAACAGCGGTTAATAATATCGGCACTTCAATTTTATGTTCCTGTTCTTTAATTAAAATTTTTGGCATATTTTTCACCTAATTTACTCCCTAATAATTCTTTAAAATAGTTTTCTATTTTTAATTTAGCATTGGGAATCTCTCTAAACTTAAATTTATTTTTTAAAATGGGATTTGTGTGAACACTCTGAGAAATAAAACATTCTTTTATCTCATTAAATTTTTTATTATCTATTATTACATCACAATTTCCAATAAAATATGGCATTTTATCTGCATATTGTTTGAAGACATCAATATAACAATAATATGGTAGCTTCTCCATTAATATATAAACAGTGTTATAAGTATCAGAATCAATAAAAGTACGATTACGCTTAAGCG
>JAHJFW010000128.1 GCA_018824765.1 Patescibacteria group bacterium | reverse complement strand
GGATTGGGAATGACGAAATCCGAAATCCGAATGACGAACGGTGGAAAATAAAAAATAATCAACGATTTAAAAATGCCGTTACACAATTTGAACGATCGTTCAAATTGTGTAACGGCATTTAACAACCCTTCTGGAAATTGCTAGTCAGTTATTTCCCTCCAAACCCCAGATTCTAGATTCTTTTATGCTTGGCCGTGCCGCGTCTGCCGGTTGTGGCTATTATGCTTTGGAGTAAGGCATTGTTTTCTATTTCCAACAACTTGCTCATGTCCATTATTTTTTTGAGATAGATTTCCGCATCATCTTTTTGGAGCGCTCGTTTCGCTTCCAGATAGCGCGCCATGGTAAATACAAAATAGGTGGCCGGATCCGGAGAGCCGGCGGCTTTCGAGCTTTCTATGGCCAGCGCGCCCGATTTTATCCCGCCTTCTTCAATTTTTGAATCGACCAAATTCCACAGTTTGTCGGCATAACGCACCAGCGATCCGGCTTTTTCAACAGTCATTGGCGGCGAGACGTCTATCAGTAATTGGTACTCATCGGTCCATTCTTCAAGGGGTTTAATTTTTGTTTTGGCTTTTTTAGGCTTTACCTCGGATTCTCCGAGAATTTCTTCCTCCAACTCAGCGGCTGTTTTCGCTTTGGCCTTTTTTTCTGCAGCGCTCCGCGTCTTTTCTTTTGCCTTGCTCTCGGATTCCCATTGCCGCCTGCGTTCATGCGGAATTCGTTCTTCGCGTGCCAGTTCGCCTTGTTCGGCCTCGCGTAGGGCTTGGCGGTAGAGGTCATAATCCGATTCCATACCGGCGATATGAGCCATGCTGTTCAAGAAACGGAATTTCAAACCTTTAAAAAAGCCTTTGATGCCGGGCAACCGGCCGCCCATCAAATCTTCAGGGTGGGCTCCGTATTTCTGTTGGATACGCTCCAATACCCCTTTAGCTTCTTCTTCAGCCTGTTTACCCGCAGTCTCTTTTTCCAATTCGTGTTTTCTGACACCTGCACCAAACTTAATTTCCGATCGCGCAATTCGAGGCGTCATTTTACTCGCGCGAATGGCGGCTTCAATATTCTCCAACGCCGCATGGTTTTCTTCGATGGTGTTATCCTTGATATCACTGGGCGGCACACGCCGCGCATCAGCCTGCAATGCTTCGAGGCGGTCTCGGATTTCCATCAACTGATGGCCGTAATGGTCCATTTCAGCCTCTTGTATATCTTTGTCATGCAAACGTTCGCCGAACTCCGTGATAAGGCTGTGCGCCAGATCCCTTTCAGTCTGCGAACGGTCGTGCAGTTTCTTCGCCGACGGGTGGATTTTTTCACGCAGCTCTGCCGTGCGCTTGGCGATTTCTTGTTCTTCGGCCTCGCTTTTTTTTGTACGAAATTCAGCCGCCACTTTTCTTTTAGGTGCGGGAGGTTTTTCTTTTGCCGGAGTTTTCAGCGTTTCTTGTGTAGCCGGCAAGGCCTTTTCAGCTCTTGGCATAAAATTAATGAGTTCTATTTTAGTTTTTTACGAATAATCCGATAAAGTATAGCACATACGTCGCAGGCGAATCAAAAAAAAGTTGAGCGGAAAAGGATGCATAAACAAATTATCAAAAAAAGCCCGATCGGGCTTTTTTTGATAATTACAATTACTGCGCCTTTATTTTTTTTCAAGCTTTTACTATTTTTGCGAACACTTCAGGATAGTCTTTGCCTATTTGAGACAGAACTTTTCTGTCCAATCCGATATTGCGTTTTTTCAGATCGCCGATCAGTTTGGAAAAAGTTGTTCCTAGCGCGCGGGCCGCGGCATTGATGCGGATTTGCTGCAAGCCGCGGTTGTTGCGCTTTTTTAATTTTCGGTCTCGGTAAGCGTTGGCGCCGGCTTTGAGCGACGCTGTTTTAGCGAGCGTAATTTTTGACTTTCGGCCCCACATCATGCCCTTGGTGCGGGCGAGGATGTTTTTTCTGCGTTTGATGTGGTGCGTTCCACGTTTTACTCTTGGCATATGGTAGTTGGTAGTTTGTAGTTGGTAGTTGGTAGTTGGTAGTTTGTAGTTGGTGCATTGCGGAAATCGATTTGCACTACTCACTACAAACTACTCACTAGCAATCAGCTGTTAGGCATTAGCTGCTTAAGATTTTTTACGTATGCTTTGGAAACCGTCTGGTCACGCCGTTTTTTGCGCGTAATTTTTCCGGAGTCGCGGGAGTTGAAGTGGTCCTGTCCGCCATGCCTCTTTAAGAGCTTACCGGTTTTGGTTATGACTACGCGCTTGGCGATCGTCTTACGTGTCTTCATTTTCATATGGTTGTATTAATTCAGTATCAGGCTTTTCTGCCTACAATCGCCGATACGTTTCCGCCTTGGCGCTTGATTTCTTGTTCAGTGTAGAGCGTATATTTTTCCTGCAAGGCGGCAATAAAGTCGCTGATTTTTTTTATCGCCAGTTCACCATGGGCTTTTTCACGGCCTCGCAAGATGATCTCAATTTTTAATTTTTGTCCGCCTTCCAAGAATGATAAAGCCTGTTGTTTGCGCACATCTTCATCATGCGCACCCATTTTGACGGATAGCCTAATGCCCTTAACCTCGACTTTCTTAGCATGCGCTTTTTGT
Organism: Patescibacteria group bacterium; assembly: GCA_018824765.1. Taxonomy (GTDB): domain Bacteria; phylum Patescibacteriota; class Patescibacteriia; order 2-12-FULL-60-25; family 2-12-FULL-60-25; genus JAHJFW01. The sequence continues at coordinate 457 of JAHJFW010000128.1, read as the reverse complement.
TGGCGCAACTCCTTCTCTTTTTGGTATTTAAATGACCCATAATCGAGCAAGCGGCAGACAGGGGGTTCTTCTTTAGGCGAAACCTCGACCAGATCCAGCTCGTTTTCCCGCGCTTTGTCCAAAGCCGCGCCAAGTTTCATTACGCCCAAAAAATTCCCTTCATCATCAATAACGCGAACTTCCGGCGCGTTGATTTTTTCATTAACGCGGTATTGGATTCCTTGGGGCTTTTGCAGATTGCGGCGTTTGTAGTGTATGCGCATTTGAGATAATAATTGAATTTCCAATTTTCAAACTCGAACATTGTTGAATTTTTTGGAGATGGGGGGAGTTGCACCCCCGTCCGAACCATTCAGACGCAATAATCATCCACAAGCTTGGCAGGCTCAGAAATTGTCGGCGAAAGGTGTACGAGCCGGCGAGGCCCTTTCGCTTACACATGCGGCCTTGTCGATCG
>JAHJFW010000127.1 GCA_018824765.1 Patescibacteria group bacterium | reverse complement strand
GTGAAAATAAAAATGCGGTCGCGGAAAACGTCAATCTTTAAATCTTCCAAAGAATGCAAGTAGGTTTTTTTATCTTTCAATTCGTGCTGAATGTCAGCCAGCTGCGTGACCCAATCAATGTTCGACTCAATGCCGATGGCGTCTTTTTTCCCCATTTCCGAATAAGCCCAGTGCGCCGCAATACCATATTCGGCCGCTTGGTGCATTTCCGGAGTGCGAATTTGGAATTCCACAATTTCTCCATCTTCGCAAAAAATAGTGGTATGCAGTGAGCGGTAACCGTTCGGTTTTGGTTGCGCCATATAGTCTTTGATGCGGCCCTTGAGCGGAGTCCAACGCCCGTGGATGATTCCCAGCACGGCATAACAATCGGCCACGCTTGGAACGATTACGCGTAAAGCGATCAAATCGTAGATGCGCGCGATGTTGCGGTCATTTTTTAGCAGTTTGCGGTAAGTCGAGTAGAGATGTTTGGCTCGGCCGTGGATGTCCATCACTCTTATTTTCGCATCGTTCAAATCGTGGTGGGCCAGCCCAATGACTTTTTCCAGATAGCCGTGCCGTTGGCGCTCGGAGGTCTCAACCAAATTCCGCGTCCATTCGTATTCTTTCGGCAGGACGAATTTGAAAGATGCGTCTTCCAACAAGCCTTTCATTTCTCCCATACCAAGGCGGTTGGCGATTGGCGCAAAAATTTCCAAACTTTCCAAGGCTATGCGGTACTGCTTTTTTGGAGGCAGGGATCCGAGTGTTTCAAGGTTGTGCAGACGATCTGCGAATTTTATGACCACCACGCGCGCGTCTTCGGCCATGGCCAAAAACATTTTGCGCAAGTTTTCAATGTAACGCTCGATGCCGCGGTATTTGATTTTTCCAAGCTTTGTAATGCCGGCGACTAATTTCGTGATTTCCGGCCCGAATTCCGTTTCGATTTCATCGAGCGTGCGCTCGGTATCTTCAGGCACATCATGCAATAGTCCGGCGGCAATAATGCAAACAGGCAGGCTCATTTCAGCCAGAGTGAGGGCGGCATGAATAGGATGAATTATATACGGTTCGCCGGAAGCTCGTTTCTGCCCCTCATGCGCTTCCAATGCGAATTTATAAGCTTTCTTTAAGACACCCAAATCAACCTCCGGTTCATTTTTCCGTACGGTTGCAAGCAGTTTTTCAAATAATGCCTCGTGTGTCATATCTAGACGCTCTCCACAAAGCCGCGGTTTTCACGATTGAGGCCTGAGAGAGTTGCCTTATAATCCTACAACCAAAAAAAAATATTAGCCAGTGGAGCGGCGCGGGTTTGTATTAATGAACAATAATATTTTTCGTAGAAATTAAACACCCTTACCAGAGTTGGCAAGGGTGTCTAGGAGAGTTCCGTCAAACCTTTCAGGTCGTGGCGTGTACGTCTGCGGCGCGGATCACCCGGAAGCTGTACACTCCGCGCTCGTCGATTTTCAGGGATTTGTAGGATCCGCACATAGGATCCACTCCTCCCGTGAGATTGACATCGTCAGAGCGTTCGTTCCGATAGCCATGGCAGTAGCGGAACACCTTGCCTTCCAAAAAAGCAATCAGCACTTTGCAGAAGCGGCTGTTGAGCACCTGATCTTTTGGCTCGCGTGAGAAGATCGCGCGGATAAGGTGCCTGTCGGCATAAGGCGGAATGATTCTACCTTCGTCGCGCAGGGGGTTTTTCCGCCAGTATGCTTGCACCGGCACATACCCTTGGGCGAGCAGAGCTTCTACCAAGGCTGACGCTTCCACGTTTTTGATGCCGTCGCCGCCGAAGATCTGAACGCCCGGCTTGGCTTTTGGACGGATTCCAGCACCATTGCCGGAAGGTTTCGTCCACACCGCTTCGAGAAGCCCGATCTTTTCGATAGCTTTCGCTAGAAGCCCATTGTTTCCAGTGTGGATATTTATCAGCACTGCCGACTGTAGTGCCATTCGGCACCTCCTTTTTTAAAAAAAACGTGCTGTTTCGGGTTTCTGCCGTAGCAGTTATTTAACATGATTTGTGTGTTTTGTCAAGTCAGATTAGCAATGGAACAATGCGCTCCATAAATTATGGAAGTTAAATATTCAGCCAAAACGGCGCCGAATCAGGAAATTATCAATTTCGGTACCTGGTACAAAAGAGCCTGACCTGCGATGCGTAAATTTAAGCCGTGCATGATTATTTAATTTCGTGCTATTATTGTTTGCGTATGCCTTACAGTGAAGAGTTGCTCCAAGATATTATTAAAGCCCAAGATGATTTTGTTTGGGAGGTTGAAGCTTGGGAGAAAAATTCTCGCGGATCAAGATGGTATTTGGTGATGAGCATAGTGGTTGTGGCTTTTGTGCTGTACGCCGTTGTGACTGGCAACTATCTTTTTGCTTTTATTATTTTACTGAGCGCGATTTTGATTGTTTTGGCCGGCAATGAAGAATCGCACACAGCCCTGATTCAAGTCGGGCGCAATGGTATAGTCGTGGACGGCAGATTGCATGAATACAAGGATCTTGCCAATTTTTCGATTATTTACCATCCTCCGCAAACAAAATTATTGTATCTTGAGACTGGAAATTTAATCCGGCCCCGTTTGAGGATATCTCTGGAAGAGCAGAATCCATTGGAAATCAGAAGCCACTTGAAACAGTATTTGAATGAAAATCTACTCTTGCAGGAGGAGCATATATCTGATATTCTTGCGCGACTCCTGAAGATTTAATAGGAGTCCTGCGGCCATAGCTCAGCTGGATAGAGCGCTTCCCTGCGAAGGAAGAGGTCGGACGTTCAAATCGTCCTGGTCGCACCATGTAAAATCCCCCGCACAACGGGGGATTTTTCGTGCCCCGCGGGACGTGTCATTGAAAGTTGCGTACATTGTCCCGGTTTTATACGATTCAGGAATCCTCTGCATAACTCCGGTTCGAGCCGGATCGTAGGCATTCAGAGTATTCCACAATGCTTAAATGGACTGATCCATTATCTTTTGTCCATGGATTTTCGGCACAACAGCGCCGCCTTTTAAAGCAGCTTGAGATTGAAACTGTCGGTGAACTGCTATCAATTCTGCCACGCCGTTATGACGATTATTCGCGGCTGACTTCGATTGCAAAAATTCCACTTGGCCAGCCGGTTACGATAAAGGCCAAACTGTCGGACATCAAACAAGCGCCGACTTTCCGCAAGCGTTTTGTATTGATACGAGCGCTCGTAACTGATGAAAGCGGCTCTATCGGCGTCACGTGGTTTAATCAGCCGTGGTTGCTGAAACAACTTAAAATTGGCGATGAAATTTATATCTCCGGCGCAATTACTTATAGGCCGCGTTTTGGCAGGGGATTTACCAGTCCGCTTTGGGAACCGGCGAATGCCGAAACATTGGCAGCCGGAAATGTTGCGCCTGTATATCCGCTCACGGGTTCGCTCACGCAAAAGACTTTGAGAAAAATAATGAAGGCCGCGCTTGAAGATGTGGAATTGCCGGAGGACCCGATTCCGCCGGAGGTTTTAAAAAAAACC
>JAHJFW010000021.1 GCA_018824765.1 Patescibacteria group bacterium | reverse complement strand
AATAAAAAACCCCCGAAGATCGGAGGTTGAGCGAAGTGGGAAAGAGCGTTGCGGGCGTCAGCGCCGCCGGCCGTTGGTCAAGCCGCTTTTCCAGCGGTCGAGAGCCGGTGTCAGGTGATCGGGCGTGATTACCACATCGCCGCGCTCATTCATCGCGTCGACAGCGATGCTGATCGGCTTGAGAAGGGAGCCGACAGTTTTCGGCCGGCTTTTGAGCATCACGGTTTGGGCCTCCGGCGTGAAGCGCGGGATCCTTTTCCCGTCCTTCCCCATGAAAAGCGAGGTGATGTGGTCGATGATCGCCGGCACATCATCCTGCCTGTGCGAAAGCGGCGGCCAGAGCACGGGTTTTGGCTCGGGTTTTCCGCCATGCTTCACTGCGCGAAGCGCCTCAAGCAGCTTGTGCCCATTCCTTTGGAAGGCGGCGAGCGTGGAGTAGTTTGCCACCACCACCCTCTTTGTGTCGCTGTAGCTCAGGAAATCTTGCAGTTGCCCGAGCATGCGCGCCGTCAGTTTTTCAGCGCGCAAGATCACCAGACCGCGATCATCGCGGCGGTTCAGAGCAGCCCAAAGATGGCTTTCATGCGGGTCGATGAAATACGGGTCGGGTGCTGTGCGCCGCGTGAAGATTTCACGCGAAAAAGCCTCGAGCTCGCATCCATCTGCCGGGTGCGTGATCAGAATCGTCGCTTGCCGCCTCCCCGCCATTTTCGCACCTCTGTTGAAGAGGGCACACATGGCGCCGCTTTTGATCGTGACAGGGATTTTAACCCCTTGCCCTTTCAACGTGCGGATGGACGGAGGAGGCGCATCACTCTTGACCTTCATACTCTACGGACCCTTTCATTCGGTGGTCATTAAGCGCTAATTTCTCCAAAGAACAAGATTACGAATGTATATGTTTTTGGCACTATTGTCAATATGTTAAAATCATGTTATCCTTCCGGTGTTGACTCGTTCCGGATTGGGCGAGTTTCTTTATTAGCAAAATTATTTTATTTCTACTCACTACTAACTACTAACTACAAACTACTCACTTCCCCTATGGCTTCACCCATTTCACAGGCAATGCGCCAAATCTGCGACGAGAAAAATATTTCTTATGATTCCGTCTTAGAGGCGGTTGAATCGTCTTTGTCTGCCGCGTATCGTAAAGATTTCGGCAGCAAGAACCAAAATATAAAGGCCCAGTTTGATCCTGAAATTTATGACGGTGCCACTGCCGGCATCAGGATTTTTGACGTTAAGGAAGTTGTGGCCGATATGGAATTGCCGGATGATTATTTTGAGCGTTTTGAAGCGGCACATGCGCAGAGGCGGCAGATGCAGCCTGTAAAGCCGGCGGCACCCGTCGAGACCGCTGAAAAAGCGCCGGCTCCAGAAACAGGAGAAACTCAAAAAGAAGGGGAGGAAAAAATCGAAGAAGAGGACGAATTCATGTTCAATCCCAAGACCATGATCATGCTCTCTGATGCGCGCGATTTGAAGCCGGATGCGCAGATCGGTGAGGAGATTAAGGTAGAGCTGTCCATTCCCGCAGCCTTCGGCCGCATGGCAGCGCAAACCGCAAAACAAGTGATTATGCAAAAATTGCGCGAAGCGGAGCGCGGAGTGATTTATGAGGATTTTAAAGGCCGCGAAGGGGAGTTGATGAATGTAACCGTACAGCGCCGCGAGGGCCGGATTGTGCTGATTGATTTGGGGCGCGCCACCGGCGTACTTTTGCCGGAGGATCAGATTGAGAATGAAAGATATTATCCTGGCACGCGAATCAAAGCGTTGCTCCGCGAGGTGACGATGACGACTAAGGGTCCGGAGATCCGTTTGTCGCGGTCGAGTCCGGGGGTTGTGGCTTCTCTTTTTGCGCAGGAAATTCCGGAAATTTTAAACGGCGTGGTTGAAATTAAGAATATCGCCCGCGAAGCAGGTTCGCGCACCAAGGTTGCGGTTACGACAAACGATGACGCGATCGATCCGATTGGTTCATGTATCGGCCAGCGCGGCACGCGCATCCAAACGATTATCCGTGAATTGGGAGGAGAAAAAATTGACGTCGTTTTGTGCTCGGAAGATATGGCCGAATATATTGCCAACGCCTTAAGTCCGGCCAAGGTTTTGAATGTTGAATTACGGCCGGCCGATCATCTGGCCATTGTTAAAGTTGAGCCTGACCAACTGTCTCTGGCAATAGGCAAAGGCGGACAGAACGTGCGTCTCGCAGCCCGCCTCACAGGTTGGAAAATTACGGTGGCGGAAAAAAGCGGCGAGATTGTGGCGGATTCAGAGGTTGGTGAATTTGAAAAGCCAGAAGAGGCTGGAGAAAAAGCCGAAGAGACTGTTTCAGAGATTGCGCCGGAGAAGACTGATGCTGATGAAACAGCCGTAGAGATTACTGCTGAAAAGCCCGAAACAGCCGATGAGGCGGATGCTGTCGAAGTTGCGGCAGAAGATGCTCCGGAAATCGCCGCCGCTGTCGAGACTGAAAAAGAATAAGACGAAAAGTTATGTCATTTTTTACCACTTACCTCGTACAACCGATCCTGAATTTATTGGTTTGGCTTTACAACATCGTTCCGGGGAATGATCTCGGTTTGGCTATTATTTTGTTGACCGTGGCCGTGAAGGTGATTCTTTATCCCTTCACAATGGCGCAAATCAAACAGCAAAAGGCTTTGCAAGATTTGCAGCCCAAGATTGAAGAGATCAGACAGCGCTTGAAAGACAACAAAGAAGAGCAGGCCAAAGAATTGATGGAGCTGTATAAAAAAGAGAAAGTGAATCCGGCGTCATCTTGTTTGCCTTTACTGATCCAGTTGCCGATTTTCATCGGGTTATACCGTGCGCTGGCCGACGGATTGAATTCAAAAGGCCTGAACTTACTGTATCCCTTCGTGGCTAATCCTGGAACGATTGGGACCATGATGTTCGGCCTCATAGATTTATCTAAACCTAATTATTTGCTGGCGGTTCTGGCCGGCGGCGTGCAATTTTGGCAGTCATGGCAGATATTGCGCAGGCCAAGTCCGGCTGCGCCACCTCCTGCTGAAGTGGCCGGCAAGGAGGGCGCGAAAGACGAAAGCATGGCAGCTACAATGAACAAGCAGATGATGTATATAATGCCGCTGGTAACCGTGTTCATCGGAATTTCTTTGCCCGGCGGTTTGACTTTGTATTGGCTGGTGATGAGCTTGCTTACAGTGGCGCAGCAGTCGGTATTTTTACGCAAACCCCAGCCGCCTAAGATGACTCCTCAATTGAACCAAGTTTGATAGAGCGTCATCCTGTACTCGATACGGGATACAGAATTGGCGCTTTTCATATCAGGTGCGCTAAGCTTTATGTATGCAGATTCTAATAAGGCGAATTATCAATCTTCCGGTTCGGACAAGATCCGGGCAGGTTTTAGGCAGAGTGGTCGATTCGATTATTGATACGGAAACCGGCAGAATAGCGTTTTTATTGGTCCGTTCGCGCGGGCTTATACAAGGATTGATGGGGGATGCATTAAAAATCGCATGGTCTCAAATTATTTCAATAGATGATAAAGATGTGGTGGTTACGGATTTGGTGGTGCGCGAAGAAGCCGCTAGTTTGGCGCTAAGCACGCCTTCGACGGCCGTGAATCAAAAAACATTTGCAGAATAATGAATAGCCCACTGCAAACAGCATTGTTAAAAACTTTAGCTTTCCATCACGTTTGGAGGCATGCGCCGACTTTGCCGGAATGGATAAATACGCTCGAATTCCGGACTGGCGAAGTTTCGGAAGAGACTGCTGCGCAGAATATTTTT
>JAHJFW010000020.1 GCA_018824765.1 Patescibacteria group bacterium | reverse complement strand
GGAAAATGCAACCGTGAGATGAATGGGTGCAAATGAGAGCTGAGCGGCCTGTCTGCGCAACAGCCTTAAAGCATCCTCCGTTTCCAGCGACTCGCCCGCTTTTTCATTTTCAACGTTGACCAAAGGTTCACCTGCGGAAGAAAAAGTAACATTAAAACGTGCGTCTTCTGCCTCAGCGATTTTATCTTCAAAAACCGTCTGCAAAGCATCAATGATTTTATCGTCTTTTATTGTAATCTCCGCATTAAAATTCAATCTGTGCGCCCGTGCGTCAAATTGGTCCAATGCATTGCCAAGCCAGCTCTTGCTTCTGCCTGCGCTAAACGCTCTGTCTATAGCCAACGCAAGATCATAGTGAATTAATTCTCCGGCAAGATCAGGATCAGTAGCCGGAACCGCCACCGGCAACTGCACTTCTTCCCCTTCAAATTCAAAACGCAAACCCTTAGCCAATTCCGCATCAACCGCTTTTTGCACGGCCGTGCCAGCTTCTTTCTTTGTCATTCCGTCAAGCCTCACGCTAAGCACGCGAACACCCGGAAAAATCCGGTTCTTATAAATTCTTGCGTACGAATATTCGATGCCAACGGCTGCTAAAAAAACTGCCACTAACACAGCCAGCGTAACAGCGCCCCAAATAAGCGCGACGCGGAAGTTGGAAAAATTTATCTTTGGCAAATTAAACTTCATGAACTCAACATTTCGTTTAAAATATCACGCGCCAAAGCTTGCCGCGCCTCTGTCTCCCCTCCGATAGGTGCGATTATAACAGCCACTTTGTCGCCAACCTGAAACTCGGCTCCTCCTTCTTCCAGCGGCATCTCAAATAGCCGGCCGTTTTCCAATTTTAAACCTAAGCGTCCGTCTTCAATAAAATTGACTGTAGCGATAAGCGGCATAATACACTCTATTAGTATACAACCTTCTTTATAACAAAATAAGGCCTAAAGCAATCCGCATCCAAGAAACTTTTTGGTAGGGAAGAGCGAGTCCGAAGACCTGCGGCACCCTAGTAAAAAGTCCCATGCTTGTCGTGGACGCGAATTGCTTCAAACCTCATTAATTCGGATCACCCAACAGTTTGGCCAATTCATTGTCAATGGAACATGTATTTATACTATAGCCAGAGCCTTCTGTCAAGAGCCAAACGCGGCTCGCGGAGAGGACGAAAAAACGGCATTGCTTAAAGGCCGTTTCTTAAGGGACTGTTCACAGTATATAAACGTCTTCAACTGCTGTCAAGCCATGGATTTTACCCATTATTCCGTTCTTTTTCACCACTAACTATCCAACATTCACAACTTATGACCTAAGACGCGAGACGTAGGACACAGGACGTATGACCTAGGACTGAGGACGTAGGACTCAAGTCTCAGACCTTTCGCGCCACGCATACCAGCCCTGTCCCGCACGGCAGCTTCAACCACCTGCTCAAAAATGCCTCTGCTTTTACAACCGGCACCAACAGCCAATCAAAACCGGACGGCCCGAAATAACCTCGTCCATCCCCTGACCTCCGGCGCCTCTGAAAAAAAGACAGGATCAGCAAAGGTAAAAAAGCAAAAGCAAAATAATGGTTCAAATAAATAATCTTAAATCCGTTTCTTTCAAGCGCCTGATTCAACCGATGCGGCGAATAACGTCTCAAATGCCGGCTGTCGATGTCGCTTTTCCCCCAGAGGCAATCATAAGCCGGAACAGTTATCAGCAAGCTTCCATTATCTGCCAGTAAACGTCTGGCAGCTCGAAGGCCGCTGTTCTCATCAATGTGTTCAAGCACGTCTATCATCATCACCAAATCAGCGCTTGAGCCAAGTTCTGCAGACGCAACATCATTAAAATCTTTCATTATCAACCTTGCATTCCTCCGACCTGCAGCCTTCCAAATCATGGGCCGCGGTTCAATGCCGATGTAACTCACATCAGGCCCTGAAATGCCATCGAAAATTTCAATATTAGCCCCTGTGCCGCAACCGATATCAACCACTTTGCTAGGAATAATCCGCGCTTTTTTCAATGACGCAACCAAAGCCGCGCGCTTGCCCGTGTAATACCAGGAAGATGAATCCCGGCTGGCCATTTCTTCAAATACTTGCGGCAACATAATTGGGGGGGTGTGAAGTGTAGCTGGTAGCTAGTAGCTCGTAGCTGGTATGGGGAAGAGGATGACGAATGACAAAAGTTGAAAGTCCGTCAAGTCTGTAAAGTCAATGTAGAATAATTTTTTTATTAGCCCGGATTCCAGATTCTAGATTCTTGTTTCAGGTGTCAGGTTTCATGGTTTATCCAAACTACGATCTACGAACTACGGCTCCTTGACTTGATGGACTTTACAGACTTTATAGACTTGATGGACTTTCGACTCCACTTCATTCGTCATTCGGATTTAGTTATTCATTTTGATTATCTGATCTTATACAATGCAAACCTCGCATTTTCCATAACCGCTTCACTGACGCCGATTTTGCGGGGATCGCACTGGTCCAATTTTTTGTCATACAAAACATAATCAATTCTGTACGCGCGTACGGCTTCGGGCAAAGACTGTTTTCTTTGAAAATCCTCATAACCGGCCTGCCAGCGCTGCAACCGCTCTGCAACAATTCCTTCACGGTCTTCTTTTATGATGGAAAGTGTAAAATTCTGTGCCAAATCTTGAGGCTGTCTCAAAGCCATACGCGCTATATCATCAGACGTAAATTCGCACAAAGAAAAACTGGTGTATGCCGAATGCATTATCCGCACGTCATCAGTCGGCACGGCCATAGCATAAAAATGCCACCATAAATTAGCGCGAGTATAAATAGGCACCAGCAATCCGATCTGAGAATTGGCAAAAACCGCGGTTTTATTATCGGCATTGGAATTGAGCCACTCGGCCACTTCTGCAAAATCCTGCAGGCCGGCGTTTATTCCGCGCATCTGCGTAAATATCCTGAATTGCAAAACCAAGACTGCGGCCAAACTAACAATGATTATGACGGCCGCGAAAATCCGCTCATAAAATCGGCCGCGGTTTTTAACACAAATCCAAACAACCCACGTTAAAATCCACGCGCTAACGGATGCGCCGATAATGGCGGTGTAATGATCGGGCTGCAAGGAAATGCCGGTTACAATCTGCTGGTTCAGCGCAATTAAAGTCGCTGACAAACCAGCCACTGCAAATGTGCGCAATTCAGCCGAGGCAAACTTGCGGCGCCAGATAAACAAGAGCAAGGTCGCGAGTATTGGCAGGTTCAAACCGCGGGCCGCTAAAACGTGGCCAAAATAAACTGACAAACGTGCGCCATAAACAGAACCGCCGCCAACAAACAACGAGCTTGCCAATTCCCAAATCTTCGGAGCGCCAATAAGCAGTGCCAAGCCTGCCGCAAAAACAATGTGCAAAGCGCCTTGATAAGTTTTTTTAATCAAGCAAACGGCAAATAGCACGGCGAGTGCGGCAAAGCCCCAAGTCCAGGCCCAAAAATACGTATGCGTGAAAAAGCCCAAGAGCGCGCCGACGACGCCAATCTGCAAATATCTGACGCGCTGCATCCGGCCCGTCCCTGCAGTTGGGAAAACGAGCCTAACAGCCAAAAATAAAAATATCCATAGGAGCGGCGCTTCGAATTGCGGATGCACCGGACGGTCGAACAGTGCGTACGGCAATGTCTGCGACGTGCCGAACAAAACCGCAAAAGGATTGGCTGGAGAATAAAGAAAAAAACTCAAACAGGTCGTGGCAGCCGAAGCTACCAAAGCGAATAATTTGGAGCGCGTAAAATACCAGCTAATTCCGTAAAGCGATAAAACCAAAAGCGCGGGCAATAGAAACCTGAAAACTAAAAGCAACGTGGCTGAATCCAGCGACAGCAACCTGCCCGGCATTGCCAGAATGCGCTCGGCCAAATCAGGCACAGGATATGGCGCGCTTTTGTTTTCCGCCAAAATTGCATTCCACGGCCTTCCGCCTTCAAGCGCTTCCTGCATCACTGCGTGATACCACGCATTATCCAATGACACGTCGGAAATCACCATGCCTATGCCGCGATAATCCGAACCCATCCAAATCCTGAAAGCCACGCCTGACGAAACCATTGCCAAACCCACGGCACAGGCAAGCAAAAATGCCGCAAAATGCCGGCGGGAAAATACGCTTGCGCGTCCTGCTATTTCGGCAGCTTTTCCAATACAATGCATAAACGATCAAACATATTCAGGTGCAACACGCATCTGATCTTGGCCAGCGGAAAAAACGGGATGTATGCGCGAAGACGCGTAAGCGCATGCTCCAGCGTCACGTGTTTCCCATGGCGATTCAAACTGATTATCCGCAACTTGTGTAATTTCGCTATCCATGAAAACCAAGAAGCGCTGACAAAACAAATATGTTCGCCGGCATGGAATTCGCTCCACCGCGCTCCGGCGACCAGCCGCGCGAAACTTTCGGGATCAGGGGTGCTGACCATGATTTTACCCTCCGGCGCCAAGGCTGCAACCGCTTTAGCCATTAATGCCGCCGGATTTTCTACATGTTCGAGAATATCAAGCAGCGCAATAAAATCATACTGGCCACAGAGGTCGGTTCGCGTTGCGTCTTCCACGCGCAGCTCTGCGCGCGGAATGTGGCGGCGGGCCGCATCAATCGCATAGGCGCTCACATCAATACCGTAAAGCTTCTCTTCCGGAACTCCCAGATCGCGCATCGCCTCAAGCGCCGTCCCAGTAGCGCAACCTATGTCGAGCACCTTTTTTGTCATTCCCGCGGAGGCGGGAATCCATGGTTTGAACTGCTTGGCAAAATCTTTGCGCATCACATCACGATGCCGGTCATACGAAAGATAACCTGCATATTGCGGGGACTTGGAATGAAGCGCGCCCTCAAAATACTCTT
>JAHJFW010000126.1 GCA_018824765.1 Patescibacteria group bacterium | reverse complement strand
TCCGTCACCAGCCCGATGGAACTTACAGAGCCGGATGTTTCCAAAATTATGGCGAGGATGGCGTGGCTGCATGAGCGGCACTTGCAATGGAACATCCGGCGCGCGCCAGACTGCCCCAACAACCGGATTTCATTATCTTTATAAACCGTCTGGCACAGCGGACAGTGGTTGAGTAATTTTGATGAATTGCACTCTTTCATAATTATAGGCTATCCCCCTCCAAGACTTTACGGACTTTATAGACTTGATGGACTTGATGGACTAATCACCAATATATCGCATCTGCCCCTGCAAGACCAATTTTCACCTAAAAGCCGCGGGCTTGGATCTCAAAGCGACACACTCCACCAAAGCGACGCTTAAATATGCGGCGATTAAAGATGACGGTGCCGCTGATACGAAAGGCAGTGGTATACCGGTTACCGGCATAATGCCGAGATTCATTCCGGCATTTATCAATATATGGAATACCAGATAGGACATCAGCGCAATCACAAGTATCTGGGGAAAAGGATCGTCAATGGTGGCGGCTGTATATACAAAGCGGAAAAGCAGGAGCGCGAAAAGGCCGAGAACGATGAGTATGCCAAAAAACCCCAACTCTTCTCCCAGCACTGAAAAGACAAAGTCAGTCGAAGCTTCAGGCAAAAAGCGCAAACGCGACTGCGAACCTTCGCCAATCCCCTTCCCAAACCATCCGCCCGAACCGATTGCGATTCTGGCCTGTCTGACATTGTAACCCGCACCTCTCGGGTCAAGCGTCGGATTGATAAAAGAAATGAGGCGTCCGCGCTGGTATGATTGGAGGCCGAATGACCATGTCAGGCCTGAAACCACGGCCACGCCGACCAGCATTACCAGCCAAGCGCGCCGCGGCAACCCTGCAAACAGCACGGCCGTCAACCACATCACGACCATTACCACTGCTGAACCGAAATCCGGCTGAAATAAGACGGGAGCGACGTATAAACCGGCGGCAATGCCACTGCCGACAAACGCCGCCCAGCTTAAACGCTTGTGCACGAAACGCGACAGATAACCGGCTAAAAAAATCGCCAACAACACTTTTGAGATTTCCACCGGCTGAAAAGACAAATTACCGAAGACAAACCAGCCGCGCGTACCCCTTATCGTCTGTCCGAAAAACAATACGCTGAGCAGCAACAAAAAACCGGCGAAATATAGTGGCAGATAAAGCGAACGCAGCTGGCGATAATCGACAAAAACCGCGGCAAGTACAAAACCCAAGCCGATGACTGCAGCCACCAACTGTTTTTTAAACTGAAAAAAATCCGCCGAATCCCGTGAAAAACCTATTCCGTAAATCGCCAATAAGCCAATGACAGTCAAAACCAAAGCCGACAAGAGCAATGTCCAGTCAAAGCGGAAATAATCAGCCACTGTGTTTTTCATGATGTGCGTTCAGTGAAGCCTATCCAAAAAAAATCGCCTTGGCAATTATGAAAATCTTAACCTTCAACGTCTCTTAAGAGACGTATATTTTTAAAATTCCCCTTTTAGGTACCGGAAGGCACTGATCTGAAAAACTCTGTCGGCAAAAAAGTATCGGGATCTACTAAATTTATCACCGGAATAATTTCAGTGCGGGTTACTGTCGGGAGTTTTTCAAACCAGTCCATTTCAACATGCCGGCTTTCTCCGGGCACGAGTTGGGTTAAGGTAATTTTATTCACTCCCAAAACAGTTCCGCCGCGGTATATTTTTACTGCTAAATCAAGCGACCAATAACCGAAAGCGCCGCGATTAACCACGTCAAAAGACGAACGCCCGATGGTTTGGGAACCCAAAACCAAAGTGTTATCGAAATCCGCATTTTCAAACGCGACATTAAACCGGTTAAGTTCGTAATTTTTGTAGCTCTCGCCAATTTGCGCCGGATTAAGCCTGTGCCAGCGGATGTTTTCCACCTCGAGTTGCGCTCGCGCATTGCCCTGCGCCTTTGGCCTGAAACCAAGTTCTGTCAATGCGATTTTAGTTTGCGGCATAATGAAACCGTTCCTCAAAGGCGTCTGCTCGCCGGACAAGTTGAAACGGTAATTGAATTCCGCCCACCATTGTTCATTTTGATTTTCAAGATCGACAACCATGTCATAACGATTGTCAGTTATTTCAAAAACCAAAGGATTTCCAGAGGCGATATTTTGCGGCCGATCACGCTCCAAAGCATCCAAAGTCTGCTGATTAAAAGCTATCTCCTGCGTCAGGCGCGATTCGCGCGGATAGGAAATGGCAAAAGCATCCAAAATCCCCCATAAGACATACAGCCATAACACGGCATTCACGCCTATCAACAAACCATATCCAACTCTCTGCGCTGTTCGCCCGTGCCTAACCCAAAAACCCGCGAGCTTGATCTCCCCTTCTGTAAAACCTCCGCCAATCTGCGGATCCATTTGCGCCATAGTGTAATTGTAGCACAATACAAGGTCATGAGTCCTAGGTCCTGGGTCCTATTGACCTTCGTAAATTGAATTAACGTTTTGTCATCCCAGCGAAGGCTGGGATCCATCGGAAAAACGGATGGATTCCTGCCTTCGCAGGAATGACAAAAGTAAGTCTATTTATGCGAAGGTCAATAGGTCCTTAACCATTCCTAACCTAGATTCCAGATTCCTTCATACTTCATTCTTCATACTTCCTTCTTCATTCCACCTTCCGCCGCCCTCTTGTTTCCTTTAGGGAAAAAGGTTAAAATCTTGCACATGCCAAAGACTAAAAAAACAACCAAAAAAGCGGGCTACGGAGCTGAGCAAATTACAGTTCTCGAGGGGCTCGATCCAGTACGCAAACGCCCGGGAATGTATATCGGTTCGACCGGACCGGACGGCCTGCACCATCTTGTATGGGAGGTCGTAGACAACTCGTTTGACGAAGCCATGGCCGGCCATGCCGACGAAATTACCGTAACTTTGAATGCCGACGAGACTGTTTCCGTGCATGATAACGGCCGCGGCATTCCGGTGGAAACCCACAAACAATACAAGGTTTCCGCATTGGAATTGGTGATGACCAAACTGCATGCCGGCGGAAAATTCGGTGAAGCTGAAAGCGGTTATAAAGTTTCCGGCGGTTTGCACGGCGTCGGCGTTTCGGTTGTCAATGCGCTGTCTGAATGGCTCGAGATCATTGTCGAGCGCGATGGCGGCATTTTCAAACAGGAGTATGTGCGCGGCGTGCCGAAATATAAAGTCAAACAAATCGGCAAAAGCAAGCGCCACGGCACCAAAGTTACTTTCAAGCCTGATGGAATGATTTTTAGCTCCAAGGAATTTGATCTGAAACGGATTATCGAACACTTGAGGCAGCAATGCTATCTGACCAAAGGCATCAAGCTGACCGTTGTGGACGAACGCACCAAGCCCAGCAATATTTACGGCTTTTATTTCGAAGGCGGCGTCGCTTCCTACGTCAGGCATTTGAACCACTCAAAGCACCCCAAACACGATTCGGTTTTTTACGTTGAAAAGGAAATCGATGCCGCCACCATTGAAATCAGCATCCAGTACACGGATGAATACGGCGAAAGCCTTTTCGCTTTTACCAACAATATCTACAACCCCGAAGGCGGTATGCATGTGGCTGGTTTTCGCTCGGCGCTGACGCGCGTCCTAAACAACTATGCCCGCAATAAAAATTTCCTCAAAGAAAAGGACGACAATCTGTCGGGCGAAGACGTTCGCGAAGGCCTGACTGCCGTCATTTCCGTAAAAATTCCGGAACCACAATTTGAAGGACAGACAAAAGCCAAGCTCGGCAACACTGAAGTGCGCGGTTATGTGGAGACTGTAATGAATGAAGCGCTGGCGACTTTTATGGAAGAACATCCGCGCGATGCCGAGGCCATTATCGGAAAATGCGTGCTCGCCCAGCGCGCGCGTGCAGCCGCCCGCGCCGCCCGCGATACGGTTTTGCGCAAAGGCGCACTGGAAGGCTTCACACTGCCCGGCAAACTTGCGGACTGTTCAAGCAAAGACACAGAGAAGTGTGAACTCTTTATTGTCGAGGGAGATTCTGCCGGCGGCTCAGCCAAACAAGGACGCAACCGCGAATTCCAGGCGATTCTGCCGCTCCGCGGAAAAATCCTGAATGTGGAACGCGCGCGGCTTGATAAAATGTTGGCGAACAACGAAATCAAAAGTCTTGTTATAGCGCTCGGCACAAACATCGGAGAAATGTTCGACGAAAGCAGGCTTAGGTATAACCGCGTTGTGATTATGACTGATGCAGACGTTGACGGCGCCCACATCCGCACGCTTCTGCTGACACTGTTCTATAGATATTTCCCGCAACTGATTACCGGCGAACATCTGTTCATCGCACAGCCGCCGCTATACCGCATCGCCAAAGGCAAGGATGTGAGATATGCGTTTTCCGATAGCGAACGGGACGCGATTGTTACGGAATTCCAAAAAACCAAAACGCCCGACGCAGGACGCAAGACGCTGGAAGCCAAACCTGAAACAGAATCCGCC
>JAHJFW010000019.1 GCA_018824765.1 Patescibacteria group bacterium | reverse complement strand
TTCCGGTTACGCTTCAATCTCTGCATCAGGATATTAAAAAAGGAGAACGCATTTTTTTGGATGACGGTTTGTTAGAAGCTGTAGTCGAAAAAATTATCGGCCGCCGGATTTTTACGCAAGTGATTCAAGGCGGGTTACTCACATCGCATAAAGGTTTGAATTTGCCGGGCACAAATCTGCGTTTGCCGGCGCTATCTGAAAAAGATCGCGCTGATGCGGTCTTCGGCTGCAAACTGGGCGTGGATTTTATTGCGCTCTCATTTGTCAGATCGGCGAATGATGTTAAGGATTTACGGCGCTTGCTTGATTCTAAAGGCGCACAAGCAAAGAAAATCCGCGTGATTGTCAAAATCGAAAAACAAGAAGCTGTAGATCAATTTTCTGAAATTTTACCTTTGGTTGACGGTGTGATGGTGGCGCGCGGCGATTTGGGCATTGAGACTCCGGCGGCTAAAGTTCCGGTTGTCCAAAAACAGTTGATTGAGGCCTGCCGCGAGCGCGCAGTCCCCGTCATTGTGGCCACACAGATGCTTGATTCGATGATTAAACACCCGCGGCCCACGCGCGCAGAAATTTCCGATGTGGCAAATGCCGTAGCCGACCACGTTGATGCCGTTATGCTTTCCGGCGAAACAGCTTCAGGCGCACACCCGGTCGAGGCTGTGAAAATCATGGCGCAGACGATTGAAGCGACTGAGACTTCCCGATTTGATGATTTGAAAAATGTGGATCTCACTGCGCCGCGCAGTGTTCCGGAAGTGATCGGCGCCACAGTGCGCGTCATAGTCGAAGCATTAGGCGGAGCTCCGGTTGTAGTCGCCACTGCCAGCGGAACAACCGCACGCGAGATCAGCTCTTTTCGACCCGAAGTGCCGCTCTATGCATGCACGTTCGACAGCCATGTCCAGCGGACGTTGCGTTTGGTGTGGGGGATTGAACCGCATCTTTTGCCTAGGAAGAAGACTCCGGAACTGATGGCCAAGGCCGGCATCGAGCTTTTGAGAAAAGAAAGAAAATTAAAACACGGAACGCGCGTCGTGATTGTGACAGGTTCGCCATCAGGCAAGCCTGGAACGGCGAATAAGATTGAGATTTTGGAGATTTAAAAAAATACCTTCGAAGGCATTTTTGAACGCAAAATAAATTATACTATTCTTCGCGGCCGCGAAGAATAGTATAATTTTATCCGAATCAAGCGAATGATGCATAGGGAGAAAGGACGAGACGTAAGGATAAAAATGCAATCCTTCAGCAGTTCAGAATTACAATTTTCAAACCTCTGTTTTCGCAATTTTGAGTATCAAATTCCACTGCTGCTCGTTAACCGGTTGGACTGATAAGCGCGATTGCGTCGCGAGCGGCATCACGTTCAGGAGATAGGTATTTTTTATTTCTTCAAGACTGACCGGCCGAACCAGTTCTTTTACGGCTTCAACGTCAATTACTGACCAATTTCCTTCGTTAGAAGTCGGGTCATCATATGCTTCTTTAATGACGCGGGCTATGCCCATAATCATTTTTTCTTCGCCGCTGTGGTAAATGAACAGCAGATCGCCGTTTTTCATTTCACGCAAATTGTTGCGCGCTTGATAGTTGCGCACGCCCTCCCACATTGTGTGTTTATCTTCAGCCAGGCGTTCCCAAGAATAAATCTCGGGTTCTGTTTTTAGTAGCCAGTAGGACATAGTGGGGAAAAATAATCAATAAACAATAACCAATAACCTGGAACAAGAATCTAGAATCTGGAATCTAGGTTAGGAAGAACATGACTATTCTCTAATTCGCGCGAATTAGAGAATAGAGGATGATTCAGAACTTCAACCCATACTGAAAACTGAGTACTTTTCCAACCATTCGTCATTCGGATTTCGTTATTCGGATTTTATCAAATAATAATCAATTAGATTAGATCGCTGAGCATTATTTGATCCAGAGTATTTGTGATTTGATCTTGAATGCGTTTCCAGACTTTACGGTTGGTGCAAGTTTTTTCAGTTGGGCAGTTATTGCCGGCAGACAAACAAGTGACTAGCTCAACAGGACCCTCTAAGGCTTCCAGTATTTCTGATACGGATATCTTATCCGGGTTTTGCGTTAATGCATAGCCCCCCTTGGGGCCTCGGCGTCCTTTGATTAGATTTGAGCGCCGTAGGATCAAGGCGATTTCTTCTAAAAAACCTTTAGAAATTTTTTCTTTTTCAGCGATTTTTTCCAGTGTAACCAGCCCATTTTTTTTGTATATGGCCGCAAGCTCCGTCATGATCAATAAACCATGATGGATTTTCATCGGGATCCGAAAAATGGATTTCATAAACTTATATCAAATTAGCATAATACCAGCGGAATGTCTGTAAAGTGATTTGATTGAAGCCTTGCCAAGATTATTTTATCGTGATACTTTTTTGCGGCAATAAACGTGGGTGCGTGGTGTAGCCCGGTTAACACGTCTCCCTGTCACGGAGAAGATCGAGGGTTCGAATCCCTTCGCACCCGCCATAATCAAACATCCGCAACACGGCGGATGTTTGATTATGGCGAGGGAGAATGCGGATTCGAGGGGGCAAAAAGCTAGCGGGCGTTGCTTTTTGCGGGCGTCAAAAAGACGCCCTGGCCGAAAAGAAACACAATTTTTTGATCGAAGCTTTGCAGAGAAATTATGTCAGATGTTTCTTTGAGGGAGAGGGCCGAGCGAGCGCAGGCCCGGTGCGCAGCGCCCCGGTACCGAGTCGGAGCGAGGGGAATCCCGGAGTTTATCCCGACCGAAGCGTCGGGACACCCGCCATTATCAAAAAAAGCTCCATGGAGCTTTTTTTGATAATTTGCCGGAACTACTCCGTCGAAATATTTACGTTTTGGTTAAGGATTGTTGCCGAGCTTGTTGATGATATCTCCGAACCCTCCTCATAGGCTTCGAGCTCGTCAATCGTCACTTCTGTAACGTCTTTCAGGTTCAGATTATGCTTGCGCACAGCCGTCAAATCCTTGATGTGGTGGCGCTTGCCGTCCGGCGTGATGACATATACTTCGGGTCGGCCGATCGCTTTTACGAGACGGTCGCGCACTTTGGCTTTGCCGCGTAAATTCAGCCGTTCTTTCAACTGGTTGCGCAATTGGCGCTGTGCAGATTTTTCAACTGCGATCTCCTCTTCAAACACGGTCGTCTCATCAACATCCGTCTCTGTCGCCATCGCGTCTAATTCAGCCTGCGTTACAGTTTCCACGTCGCGGAATTCCCAGCCAAAGCGATGGAATACGCCCTCCCGGATAACTAGCCGCTTTTTGCCGAAGCAGACAAGGTACACGGCGGAATTACCGGCAACTTTTACCAAACGG
This sequence comes from Patescibacteria group bacterium, assembly GCA_018824765.1. Taxonomy (GTDB): domain Bacteria; phylum Patescibacteriota; class Patescibacteriia; order 2-12-FULL-60-25; family 2-12-FULL-60-25; genus JAHJFW01. The sequence goes on along the minus strand of JAHJFW010000019.1, from coordinate 1,564 downwards.
CAACGGAAAGGCGCTTTGTGGAAATCCTCGGCCTTCAAGCCGTCCGTTGAAGTGATCGGATCGCCAGCCGTAAAACTTGACAAGCGTCCGGGCGCGACGACGAGCACGTGATAATTCGCATTGAAAGCCGTGAAGAAAGAAAGCGTTTGTATTTCGCGCTTTTGTTTATCTTTGGTAATCGCATAGATGTGAGAGTCATCTTTTTCGCGATAGACAACCCACGCCCTCTTTAGTTTAGCTTGCCTTTCGAGCGGCTCATCAGAAGATGATACGACAACGTCCTCATCCGCGCTCACTGCGGTGCCCGCGTCTATCAGGGCCGGTTCTTCAGCATGCAGACTGCCGGGTACAAGCGAGAGGCTTAACGCCAGCGTCATAAAAGCTGCTGCGCTTTTGGTAAAAAAAGTTTTGAGATGCATATTTTTTTAGGTTAAGAATTATGCATTTTATATGTTATATCAATTTTAATGTCGCGTCGAAGTTGGTAAGTGGCTGTTATTGGACCGGATATCCCATTTGATAATTCGTGAAAAAAGTATCCGGCACGTCTTTGACAAATCCTGCCCAGCCCTCGCCGAATAATTCCACAGCCTTATCTTCGTTTTGGATCCAGCGCAAAGTGCCATCAATATCGGAAACCAAGTACACTCTCGGATCAGTGGCAATTTTTACAAGCGTTCCGGGCTTGATTGTGATATTTCTTGCTAAACGGTATGGAGCCAGCTCATCGGCCGTAACTGTCATCACTCCGGAATAATCCGCAAACCATGTCATATAAGTTGTGGAATTTGGAAATACAAAACGGGTTCCGTCGGGTTTAAGGCAATAAACTCCTGATTCGGACGCGGTTCTGGCCAGCATGCTGCAATTGAGGTTGCTTATCGTAAAATAAACTGTTGGCCCGTGGTAACGCTCGAAGTCGGCATGCGTGATATAAGCATCGTGCGCGTTTTCGCCAAAAGTATCCAGCCAGTTGATGATCGAACGGATATCCACGAGTTCGTAGTCCACGACTTCTTCCACGCCCGGGGAAGTTTCGCGCAACAGGATGCGTGTGGCGATTCCTATTAAATTATTATTTGAGTCAATGCCTGCGCCGCCGGATGCACCCGGAGAAATTACGGCATTTGTTTTGACGATCCCTTGTTCCAAACCGCTGATTGTGCCGTTCGTAATCAATTGCTTGCCTTTATTCACGCTGGGAAAAGCCATGATGGAGATAGGGTCATTGACTCTGGAAAATTCATCGGTTTTTAGGAAGGGGAGCTCCGCAATCTTTTCGTCCTGCTGGGGTTTGGTTAGCTTTAAGATGGCAAAGTCTTTGTTGTTATTTTCATCGAAGATGTATTTTACGAAAGAAGCGTCATAAAATATTTTCGGTTTGAGCGTCGCGTCATCAACAAAACCGACTTCGCAGGACTCTGGCAGTAAGGTTGAGAGATTCAAAAGAATGTGCGCATTTGTGAGCAGGTAGCCTTTTTCTTCGTTAATCATCACGCCCGAGCCTTGGCGATTGCCGCAATGCACCCAAACTACGGCTTGTTGGATTGAGAAGGGCGTGGTT
>JAHJFW010000125.1 GCA_018824765.1 Patescibacteria group bacterium | reverse complement strand
GCTAAAAGGAAAATATGTCTAAAATACCGTCATTGGTCGATCTGCTCCAAGCCGGAGCGCACTTCGGCCACCAAACCTCAAAATGGCATCCCAAGATGGACAAATACATCTTCGGAAGCCGGCAGGGGATCCATATAATCAACCTTGAAGAAACGCAAAAGTCGCTGGAAGATGCGCTGGCGTTCGCCAAGCAGACTACGGCGCGCGGCGGCATAGTGCTGTTTGTCGGCACGAAAAAGCAGGCTGCGCCCATTGTAGAGAAGGCTGCTACTTTTGCCGGTATGCCGTTCGTCGGCAAGCGTTGGCTTGGCGGCACGCTTACGAACTTCGCGGTCATCAATCAGGTGATTAAGAAGTTCAAGGATTTGAAGCGCAAACAGGAAAAAGGCGAGTTGGGCAAATATACGAAATTCGAACAGCAAAAATTCAACGAGCAGATTATCAAATTGGAAGACGGCGTCGGCGGCATCCGCGAGTTGGGCCGCATTCCGGAAGCGATTTTTATTCTGGACATCCGTAAGGATAAAACAGCTTTGAACGAAGCCAAGCGCCGCGGTGTGAAAATCATCGCCTTGGTTGATACGAATGTTGATCCGCGCGAAGTGGATTATCCGATTCCTTGCAATGACGACGCAGTGAAAGCGATTGATTTATTGGCTAATGCAGTGGCCGGAGCTTGCAAAGAGGGGCATGACGAATGGGAGGCGGCGCGCGCCCGCTTGGGTTCTACATTGACCGGAGCGCATCAAAAACCGATTGTTTCATGATAATTGAATGACTAATTACTAATGACTAATGAAGGAAGATTTCCAACATTCGTCATTCGGATTTCGTCATTCGGATTTTACCAATCAATAATAATTAAACGCACATTATAATATGATTGTGATTGATGCAAAACAAGTGATGGAATTGCGCAATCTGACCGGCGCAGGCGTAGTTGATGCCAAGAATGCGCTGGAAGAGGCGGGTGGCGACATGGATAAAGCCATTGAGATCCTAAAAAAGAAGGGTGCGGCAAAAGCCGCCAAAAAGTCCGGCGAGCGCACGACTTCCGAAGGCATTGTTGCGGCCTACATCCATCATACGAAAAAACTCGGCTCGCTGATTGAGTTGCAATGCGAAACGGATTTTGTGGCGCGGAATGAGGAATTCCAGACTTTGGCGCAAGATATTGCCATGCAGGTCGCGGCCATTGATCCGTTGTATATTTCAGTCGTTGATATTCCTGTGAATGAACTTGATAAACAGCGCGAGATTTTTATGGCTGAAATGGCGGAAGAAAACAAGCCGGAAGAAATAAAAAATAAGATTATAGAAGGCAAGTTGAACAAATGGTATTCGGAAGTCTGTCTGATGAACCAAGCGTTTTTTAAGGATGAAGATAAGACAATCGCCGAATTATTGGAGGAAAAAATTGCCAAGATCGGTGAAAAGATCGTGGTCAAGCGCATGACGCGTTACCATATTTCTTAATCCACAACAAACCAAAACCGGCCAGCAAGCCGGTTTTGTGTTTTTTTGCTATACTTTTACGGTTGTTATGCGGGAAAGGTTACCGTCAGTCTTTTATTCTTTTGCAGGATTTTTTGCCCTGTTGTTAGCGTGTTTTATATTGCAGCCGCAACCGGTTTTGGCGGCCTGCGACATTTCAATATCTTCCGGCGACGTAATAACCGTCCCGTCCAATCCGATCGTGAACCGTTCGGTAAAGCTTTATGCTACGGTTGATCCGAAGTGCGGAATTGATGTCGAGGGCACGATAGCTTTTTCTTTTAATGGGCAGATAGCCGCGTCCGAACCTTTTTCTTACAGGGCTGGCGGACTTGCAGAGGAGGTTTGGGCGACTTGGACTCCGTCGCAAGCGGCTAAGCACGAATTGCGCATTGATGTTAAGGCCGCGGGTTTGGCGGACGCCGTTTACGAGCAGAGTATTTACGTTGATTCCGATTCTGACAATGACGGAGTCGGCAATAGTTTTGATACTGACGATGACAATGACGGTGTGCCTGATTCTGACGACGATTTTCCTTTGGATGATTCGCGTTCGGCCAAACCGTCCGCAGGATTTACGGAAAATGCCGCGCTTAAAAATTATAGACCCGAATCTTTGATGGAAATTTCCGAGGCTGTTGCGGATGAACCGAGCGCGGAATTTGTTACCACCACCAATTCTGATTTGACGTTGCAAATCGAAACAGCGGCCGAGAATAATGAACCCGATTTTCACAAAGAGCGGGGATTCGTATATGCTTGGGTGGCGGCGGTGCTTAGCGGAGTATTGGCGGCATATTTTTTCTTCAAGTATAGAAGGCAGAGACGATAAAGAAAAATAATCAATAAACAATAAACAAATGACGAATGACCAATTACTAATGACGGATGAAGGAAAGTTTCCCAAATTCGTCATTCGGATTTCGTCATTCGGATTTTAATAAAATCTAATCACTAAATAATCTTATGACGCGCATTGTCATTAACGGGTTTGGACGGATCGGAAGAAATACGTTCAAAGCCGGTTTCGATAAAAAGGGATTTGAGGTTGTGGCGGTAAATGATTTGACGGATGCCGGCACGCTGGCGCATTTATTGAAACACGATTCAACCTATCACAAATGGGAAAAACGTGTTTCTTCTTCCGGAGACAAGCTGGCAGTTGAAGGAAAAAAATTTCCGGTTTTTGCCGAAAAAGATCCGTCAAAACTGCCGTGGGCCGAATTGGATGTTGATGTGGTTTTGGAATGCACCGGACGGTTTACGAATTTGGAGGCCGCTTCCGCGCATATAAAAGCCGGCGCCAAACGCGTAATCATTTCAGCGCCTGCCAAAGGCGGCGGTGTGCCGACGTATGTGATCGGCGTGAATGAAAAGGGCGCGGGAAAAACTGCAAAAGTAATTAATAATGCGAGCTGTACGACCAATTGCATTGCGCCGGTGGTGGCGATTATCAAGAATGCGTTTGGAATCAAAAAGGCAATAATGACTACTGTGCATTCGTACACGGCGGATCAGGTTCTCCAAGACGGGCCGCATCGCGATTTGCGCCGCGCGCGCGCCGCAGCGCAAAACATCGTGCCGACAACAACCGGCGCGGCCATTGCCACGACTGAAGTCATTCCGGAGCTGAAAGGTATGTTCGACGGAATTTCAATCCGCGTGCCAACGCCGTGCGTTTCATTGTCTGATTTCACGTTTTTGTTGAAACGTAAAACCACGAAAGAAGAGGTGAATGCCGCATTTAAAAAAGCCGCCGGTCAATCCACATACCGTGGAATTGTAGAGGTAACCGAGGAGGAGCTTGTGTCAAGCGATTTCATCGGTAACCAAGCATCTGCCATTGTTGATTTGCCGTTTACGCAGGTGGTGGGCGGGGATTTGGTGAAAGTTTTGGCGTGGTATGACAATGAGTGGGGTTACTCACACAGGCTGGCTGAAATCGCGATTCAGGTTGGCGGTACTTTGAAGAAAGGCGGAAAGAAATAATG
>JAHJFW010000018.1 GCA_018824765.1 Patescibacteria group bacterium | reverse complement strand
TGGCTCCGGGGGTGGGGCTCGAACCCACGACCAAGGGATTACATTTGTCCTCGTGTTTCCACAAGGGATGGACTATATCATCGCCTTTGCATAAAGCTTTAGGCGTGAGGCGCTTCCCCCGACAATCATCGGAGTACTCCGTTTGGATAGTCTCTGAACCTTTCCCGTAGTATTGCGGGACTTGGCTGCTGATTATCCTCGGTGTCCCGATCGACACCATTAGACTTCCAGCAATTCACCTCATTTACTTTCCAATGTTTCCATTGAAAGCTGCGTTATGCCTGCGTGAACCTCTCGATGACAGTTGGCGCAAATAAGAATACATTTTTCTATTTCTTTCACGACCCTTTTCCATGATCGTGTCATTCCGTCTGCGGAGATAGAAAAATCTTTTTTCTCCGGGTTCGGATGATGAAATTCTAATGCGGCGTTACAGGTATGATATCCACAAATTTGGCATTTGCCTCCTTTGTGAGCCACCGCATTATCGCGTACTTTTTTTCTTCTCTTTGCTACTGCCTTTTTGAGGTAATCGGCACGGTCGGCATAGGTTCGTTTGTCTGGCATACATTTACAGTATACCAGCAACGTTATTCACAGTCCCCTGCTCTACCACTGAGCTACCCCGGAATGAATGTGCTACTCGAAAAATCGAGCATCGGTATATTACGCGAAAACTGATCGACTGGCAAGATGACGCTTTTTCTCTATTTTGGTATATTTTTGACTAATCGATATATGAAAAAAAATTACACACTTTATTTTGGTTTCGGAATATTTGCCGTTGCTGGTTGTATCCTGCTGGCCGGTTCGTACTTTTTTTTCGCAAGAGCGCAGAGATTCATCACCACCGGAATTTCCTCTCAAGCGGAAGTCATCGAACTTGTCAGTGAACGCAGTAGCAAAGGTTCGTACACTTATGCGCCGAAATTCCGCTTTCTTACCAAAGAGGGAGATCAGATCGAAGTCGTAAGCGGTGAAAGCTCAAATCCTCCGGAATTCAGCGTCGGCGAGTCAGTCGAAGTTTTGTACGATCCAATCAATCCTCATTCCGTTTTGGCGCGTACATTTTCCAGCCTCTGGCTAGTGAGCCTCATTTTAGGTTTGATGGGCGCTGTTTTTCTTTTGCCGGCCACTATCGGCGGCGTTGTAGTGATAAAGAAAAAGATTCGAAAAAAATTTTTGATGGAAAAAGGCCAAAGGATAATAATCGAATCCCAGAAAGTCATATACGATTCATCCTTTACCGTTAATGGCCAGTCGCCTTATCGCATTGTCGCTGAATGGCAAAATCCTAAAGACAAGAAGATATACATATTCAAAAGCGACAACATCTGGTTTGATCCTGCGAAATACATGGAAGGGAAATCAGTTACCGTGATTATTAATCCTGCTAATCCAAAAGTACATTACGTAGACACGTCCTTTTTGCCGCAGGCGGCATAGTATCATCAATAATCAATCAGTTTTTTGATCAAGCTGTGCTGTTGTATTTTTTCCATTGCCTTGGCCTCGATTTGGCGGATGCGTTCGCGCGTGACGTCGAATTCTTTTCCGACTTCTTCAAGCGTATGCGAAACGCCGTCCACTAAGCCGAAACGCATTTCTAAGATTTTCTGTTCGCGAGGAGACAGGTCCTTGATTATGTCAAAAACATAATCCTTCAAAAGCTGCAATCCTGCGGCGCGGTCAGGCGTAACATTTTTGACATCCTCGATAAAATCTTCAAGCGTTGAATCCTCATCATCATCGCCGACCGAAGTTGCAAGCGATACGGTATCTTGCGAAATTTTTATGATGTGCCGCACTTTATCAACATCCTCGCCCATTTCAGCGGCTATTTCTTCGGGTAAAGGTTCGCGCCCCAAATCCTGAATAAGCTGGCGCTCGATTTGCTGGAATTTGTTAATTGTTTCCACCATGTGGACCGGAATGCGGATGGTGCGGCTTTGGTCTGCCAGTGCGCGTGTGATCGCCTGCCGAATCCACCAAGTTGCATAAGTTGAAAATTTATACCCTTTGCGATATTCGAATTTTTTTACGGCGCGAAACAGGCCGATATTCCCCTCTTGGATCAAATCCAAAAGCGACAACGATTTGCCGATAAACTTTTTCGCGATCGAAACCACCAAACGCAAGTTCGCTTCAATCAGCCGTTTTTCCGCTTCTTTTTCGCCTTTTTCTTTGCGTTTGGCCAAGGCCACCTCTTCCTCGGCGGTTAAAAGCGGAATTTTACCGATCTCGCGCAAATACATCTGTATCGAATCCGCGGTCAATTCAAAAGGATCGACTTTGCCGCGCTTGTCATCAGCGCTGTGCAGGGTTTCCATTACTTCGTGCCGATCTTTTTCACGCCCTAAAATTCCCTCTTTCAGCTCCACAACTGATACACCGGCGCTGTCTAAGCGGTCGATGAAACTTTCATAAACGGAAATATAGTCTTCAATTTCCGGAAAACTATAGAGGATTTCGTTTTCAGTCACAAAACCGCGCGTGCGCGCCTTTTCAAACATCTTGTCCAAAATTTCAGGCGACGGCGGGACGGCTCTAACATAAGCCGGACGCCTTTGCATTTTGCCGGCCTTTTTGCCGCTTGCTTTTTGTGGCTGTTTATATTTGTTTTTTGCCGCTTGTGTTTTTTGACGTTGCATTGCAACGCCCGACCCCCGAACAGTTTTATTTACCTTCTTTTTTGAAAGAGGTTTCTTCATAGGCAGACGTCCCTAAACGGCAGGAATCTAAATGCATTGCTTTAGAGCCGCCGGAATCGGACGTGATACGTATTAGATAAACCGCGATAGTAAAAGCGCGGATTATAAATTATTAAATTGTGCAAGCAGATCTTTGATGCGGGCTTGGTCGCCCGTTCTCTCCGCCTGCCTCATTTCTTGTTCGAGGATTTTTCGTTTGCGCTGTTGATTTTCTTCATCAAGCCGGCGCAAAGTCAGCGCCAGCTCTTTTTCCAGAACCGGCAGCGACTGATCCTCGAATTCGCTATCCGCGAAGATAGCGAGAAAATTTGAAAGTTCGGATGAAATATCCAGTGCAAAATTATACTTTGCGAACGTGATTTCCGCAAGTGGTTTAAGCTCGGGCTTTAAATACACGATCGCCAAGATCCGTTGGATTATTTTTTCATCAGTAGTTTTGGCGGTGTGATACTGCCGAGGAATCTCTGTGTTTATCGGTGCGGCGTTTGGCTGTGGATTTGTTGTCTGCGGCGCAAGGCCGGTTTTTTTCAGGCTTTCGCGCAACGCATCCGGCGAAACTTTCAAATCCTCCGCCAGACGGATAAGCCACGCATCGCGTTCAACAGGATCTGAAATCCGTTTGATTTCCGTCAGAAAATCGCGAGCGATTAATTTTTTATCCTCCGGTTTGTTGATGTCGCGGCCGGAAAAAGAATTCCGATACAGCCATTCCATCAGTCCAACAGCTTGTTTGACGGCGGTTTCCCACCGCGCTTTATCTTTGCGGATTACTTCATCAGGATCTTTACCGGCATCAGGCGGTAAATTTATAACGCTCAAATTAAAATCTTGCGCGCGCGCCAAATCCAAACCGCGCAAAGTCGCGGCTTTGCCGGCATTGTCCTGATCAAAGGCAATGGCGATATTTTTCGTGAACCTTTTGAGCAGTGACAATTGTTCGTGAGTCAGGGCCGTGCCGGAAGTGGCGATGACATTCGTGAAATGATTGATGTGCGCGGTAATCGCGTCCATATTGCCTTCGACGAGCACGGCCTTGTCTTGGCGCTTGATTTCGCCCTTAGCCTTGTCCAACCCGAACAGCACTGCGCTTTTCTTGTAAATTTCAGTTTCCGGAGTGTTCACGTATTTGGCCTCTTTGGCGTTTTCCGACAAAGTCCTTCCTGTAAAACCGACGACATTGCCGTGCAGATCGCAAATCGTGAACATTACGCGGTCGCGGAAGCGATCATAAACCGAATTCGTATCCCGTTTGATTGCAAGCCCCGCCCTTGTCAGTTCATCTTGAGTTACATCCTTAGACGATAATGCGTCGCCCAAAGACGACCAAGAATCAGGCGCATAGCCGACCCGCCAAATATCCCCGTTTAAATTATCAATACCGCGTTTTGCAACGTAGCGACGCGCTTCTTCAGCGCGCGGATCCCTTAGCAGAACATTGCGGAACCAGCGCGCCGCCAGATCGTTCACTTCGAATAGTCTTTTTTTATCTCCGGATTTTTTAGAGTCATAACTCGGCAAAATGACGCCGGTTTTTTGCGCCAAGAGTTCCAGCGCATCCCTGAAATCCAAGCCTTCCATGCGCATGACGAAAGAAATAACGTCACCGCCCTGATCGCAGCCGAAGCAGTGCCACGATTGCCGCGGACGGTTGGCGAAGAAGCTGGGCGTTTTTTCCTGATGGAACGGGCAAAGGCCCTTAAAACTGCCGGTGCCTGCCGGTTTCAGGGGTATGTATTCTTGAATCGCATCGACTATATCGAGGCGGGTTTTGATTTCTTCAACAGCGTCCATTCAGGTAACTTACAACAGATTGCAGATGGCGGACAATAGATGACAGATTAAAGTTTTCAGTTCTCAGTGCGGATAATAGTTTCGAATCATTTGCTATTCTCTAATTCGCGCGCATTAGAGAATTGTCATGGTCTTGTTTAGCCCAGATTCTATATTCCAACCCTTTTATTCTACCCTGACTGGCACATCAGTTGCGGCCAAGTTATCAAAAGTTCCGCATAGAAGTTTTATCGTCCACTGGCCTTTTACGGCATTTGCCGGCACAAACCACGTCCATTTGAATTGGCCGGCGGCCGTTGTCGTAGCTTCGGCGTCTTGTGTGTTTTCGAAAATTTGCACCTGTCCGCTGGGATTATAAACGTCGGCCATGCATTTAGCCCACGCGGGCGCAGTCATTAAAACAGTCCACCTTGACCCCGGCTTTGCCGTGCTTGCATGTGCTCCGACGTTGATAAAAGCACGGTCGGTTGCTTTGGTGGGAGCAGTTGAGGTTGTTATGGAGGGAATCACGATTGAGGATGAAGTTTCTCTATAAGCCGAAAATATATACCACGCCATAAGCGCAGTGCTGATGATAAATACTGCGATTATAATTTTTTGCAAAGACGTTCTTGATGTCATGCAGAACATCATACCGAAAGCGGGTTGATATTTCCAGTATAAAAAAGCCCGCCGGTTGTTAAGCCGACGGGCGAGGTTAGGACACAGAGAACTTAGTCGCGAACATCACCGTGCTAGTCCTAACGGGAACGAATTGAGAAAGAGCGGGGGCAGCTTCACAATTGTCTTTCGACATTTTCTAGATAGCCCCCTTTTCTTAGACGCGACCAAAGTCACACCCAAGAAAAGAGCCGCGAGGACAGACCTCGACAAGTCGTTAGACGGCACTTGCGTAGTCCTCGCGGGAGCGGATTGAGAAAAGAACGGGGGGCAGAGCCGACAAAGTATTACTACAACTCATGGGTAGCCCCCCTTTTTTTAAGCGCTACTTTCGTACCGCCGAAGAAAAGAGCCGCCACGTCCCCTCTTTGCAGAAGGAACGTGGCGAAAGTGACGGGTCACGGGTTTGGAGCGAACCCGTGTTCCCTTAGCATCAGACGCTCTAGGTTTGCCGGAAGTTTATCGTCTACCTTCTTCTTACGAGCATTCGTGTGTGCTTCGGACGAGCCGTTGGCCTTGGGCTCGCGTTCGGGAAGTTCGGACAGGCCGAGCGACTTGCGCCAATTCTTGAAGATCATCTTCAGGAAGTACTGGCCCAGCCAGCGCTTGGCTTTCTGGATCGCGGACATCTTCACTCCGCGCATGAGACGAGCGAGGTTAGCGTCTTTGGTGATGGGTTCGGCTTCTCCCTCATCCTTCTCCTCTTCCTCAGACTTCACGCTGACTCCCGCCTTCTTGCGCAGAATGTCCACGTGCGCCGAGAGCACGGCAAGATCGGCCACCGTCACATCGAGCACGCTCCTGATGTTCCGGTCCCAGAAGGCTTCGGGGAGGATGAAGTCCTCGACGCCTCGCGCCTTGTCCTGCCGATCGCGCAGGAGCTTGTAGAGTTCGTATGCGCGACGTTCGTCGAGCTTAGTGCGGAACGGACTCTTTGGCATTTTGAGCGTTTGCTCGCACCAGAGGAACACTGCTTGCTTGAGTTCCATGTTCCAGTTCGAGACCTTGCCGGCCATCCGTCGGGCGCGGCTTCCGTCGTCGAAGTGATGGTAGCCGGCGAACGCGCGCAGGTTCTCCGGACCTTTGAAACGACGGATGTCGCCGATGGCCGAGATGATGCGCGCCGCAATGAGCGGACCGCATCCGGGAATCGGCTCGAACACCTCGCGGTTGATGGAGAGATTTTTGAGATTCGTCACCACTTCCTTGTGCGCGTGCTGCATCTCACGCAAGAACGGTGCATTGGCTCCGCCCTTCATCATCTCATCGATGATGGCGCGGAAGATTTTGGACATGTCCGACCGCTTGATCGGCTTGGTGCCGATTTTATCCAGCCCGAGCTTGGCTTCGAGAGCCGATCGCTCGTCAGCCGGAACGAACATCAATAGTTCGCGCACGGCCTTGGTCGCCGCCTCTGCCGAGTAGCCCTTGACAGCGATGGCGGACGCTCCTTCGCTTGCGGCGAGCGCCAGAAGGTAGTCGTCGTTGTATGAAGCGACCAGGCGCTGGTAGCTCGCGAGCATGACCTTCTGGTACGAGCGGTAGCGTCGGTACCAGTGCTGGATGCGCAAGATAGCCACATCGTCATCGCGCGACGGCGTGAACAACTCGGGTTGAGTTTTCGCGAGATACGCGATGCTCATGGCCCGCGCCTTGCGAGAAGCGAGCTTGTCTCCTGATTCCTCGCCATGACCACGCTCGTCGTCTACGGTCCAGCCGGCTTCTGCTAGATTGTCGCGAACTGCGTCGTTGTTGCCGACGCGGAAGGTCGGAATTCTCTCGAGCTTGGCTCCGCGCATGACCGAGATCAGTGCGATCTTGTCGGTCGAACCGCCAAGCTCCATGTAGAGCTTATCGCCTTTTGCGACCGTGGACATGAAGAAGATCTCCTTGTCCTCTTCGGTCTTGAGCCGGATGACGTCCGGCTTTTTGTCGCCGTTCATCTTGCAGACGAACGAGACACCGAGCAGAGCATGGCAGATCGAGTACTGTGCCATTGTTACCTCTTGTTGTGTATGTACGTGGTTTATGCGGTTTTACCCGCGGTTTATCCACAAAAGTCTTACGACAAATGTGACCGGTCAAAATAGCTGAAAATGGCGCTTATGTCAAGGGACATTTGCATAAAAAAAGCCCCCGACAACATGCCGAGGGCTGGGGAGAGGGTTGAGTATGAATAACAGGACATCCACCGTAGAGTCGAGTGACATGGTCCTATAAGTCCTGTTACAAAAAAGAGCGGGGGCACGTCTACTAAAGACTTTCGTCAACTGCTAGCGAACCCCCCCTTTTTTCCTAGACGCGACCAAAGTCACATCCAAGAAAAGAGCCGCGAGGACAATAAAATGAAAATCGAACGATACTCTCCTGTAAGTCCTCGCGGAGTCGAGTTGGAAAGGGCGGGGGCAATAGCAACCTAGTTTTTCAACAGGTAGCATCAGCCCCCTTTTCTTAGGCGTAATATTGTAGTCCTTCGATAAACTCAGGAACTAATTATTCCCTGAGCTCGTCGAAGGGATACCAATTACCACCCAAGAAAAGAGCCGCGAGGACACGTCTTCAATAGTCATCTGACATTCTTATTATAGTCCTCGCGGAAATGAAACTTGGAAAGAACGGGGGCACGTACATCTAAGTTTTTCAACAAAAAAACGATAGCCCCCTTTTTTTAGATACAATTTTGTAGTCCTTCGATAAACTCAGGAACTAATATTCCCTGAGCGAAGTCGAAGGGATACCAAATTAACACCCAAGAAAAGAGCCGCGAGGACAGACATCGACAAGTCGTTAGACGGCACTTGTATAGTCC
>JAHJFW010000124.1 GCA_018824765.1 Patescibacteria group bacterium | reverse complement strand
GGGAGTTGCACCCCCGTCCGAACCATTCAGACGCAATAATCATCCACAAGCTTGGCAGGCTCAGAAATTGTCGGCGAAAGGTGTACGAGCCGGCGAGGCCCTTTCGCTTACACATGCGGCCTTGTCGATCGATGGCGGCATATGATCGCATCGATTCGTCCAGTTTAGCGCAAAAGCGTTTAAACCGTAAGCCCGAAGAATGACGATCGCTTCTGATTTGTCGGGCCGCAAAAACAGAGGATCGTGGCGCCCCGAATCGGGGTTAACGCGTAAATTACGCGAGCGCCATTGCAGGCGAGGAAACGCGCAGCGCCGAAGCGAACGCGTCCTTCACCTTAGTTAAGACGTTGGCAGTTGTCTGATTTGAATCTTTTTGGCGAGCTGATTCGGCTCGGCTTGCTTAGTGTGAAAGAAGTGGCCGTCAAATCTCGGCATCCCCGTGAGTATGGAATCTAGAAGTTAGAATCTAGAATCTAGGTTTTCGAACCCAATACCTAGATGCTAATCCCTAGATACCGGATTCTTTTCTCATGTCGCGGTCAATGTCTTTTTTCTTGAGTTTTTCCCGCTTGTCGTAGGCTTTACGGCCGCGGCACAGTCCGAAAGACAGCTTGATGTGACGGCCGCGAGAATACAATGAGAAGGGGACTAATGTCAAGCCTTTTTGTTGCGTTTTTCCCAGCAGGGCATTGATCTCGGCACGGGTCATCAGCACCTTTCTGTTCCGTTCAGGATCGTAATTCGCCAGCTTGCCGGCCTTGGCATACGGTGAGATGCGCATACCGGAAACCCACAATTCGCCGCGGTTCAAATGCAAATAAGCGCCAGTCAACTTGGCGCCGCCGGCGCGGACGGATTTGACTTCATGCCCCAGAAGCTGCAGGCCGCCGTCAAATGTTTCCAGTGTTTCGTAATCGTGCCGCGCTTTTCGGTTTTCAGCGAAGTTGGGCATAAGGGTAGAGTATAGAAATTCGAATATAGAATATAGGATTAGGGGGAAGGGAAAGTCTTTAAAGTCCATCAAGTCTACCAAGTCTGCAGAGTCATGGAATAAGCAGGCCCAGTGCGGAGTAAAAAATATTCCAGACTTGATGGACTTTACGGACTTGACAGACTTTTGACTATATCTCCGATTATTAACAATATCTCATGCTACGCGCGGATGCAATTTGTGGTACACTTCTGGCATAGCGTTGCGATCTTGAATCGCTGCGGGTAAAATTAAAACACTATGCCCCAACCGCAAGAGAGAACTGTTGTTATAAAAACTTCGACCATTTTAAAAGTCATTATTATTTTGCTGGCTCTGGGTTTTTTGTGGCTGATCAGAGACATTTTGATGCTGTTGTTTGTGGCTTTATTTTTGGCGGCATTGATGCACCCTGCGGCGCGTTGGGGAGCGACTAAAAAAATTCCAAAAGGCTTAACGGTCGTTTTTATTTACTTGATCCTGTTCGCTTTGTTGGCGGCTTCATTCGCTTTGATTATTCCGACCTTGGTGCGCCAGCTTGGAAGTTTGTCGCAAATCATCGGCTCTTCGATCGTTGCGCTGTCGAGCAGTATTCAGAGTTTGAGGGAGTTCACAGTGCAATACGGTCTGGCAGGTAATTTGTCAGCCGGCGTAGCCTCTTTGCAGGAACAGGCTTCGCACGCCGCCACCGGTTTGTTTGCTACGCTGACCGGCTTTTTCGGCGGCATCGTGGGATTTGTAATAGTGCTCGTGATGGCATTTTATATGGTTGTTCAAGACAAAGAGGCGGTGCGGATGTTTTACAATTTGGTGCCTGAAAAATATCAGGATTTAAGCGCGCGTTTGCTCGCCCAAGTCGAGACTAAAATCGGACGCTGGCTGATAGGGCAATTAGCGCTGAGTTTGATTATCGGCGTCGCATATTACATTGGCCTGCTGGTTTTGGACGTGCAAGGCGCTTTGGCGTTGTCGATTTTTGCCGGCTTCACCGAGTTCATTCCGTATCTTGGCCCGATTTTGGGTGGAATACCGATTGTTATAGTGGCGCTTAGCGATTCAGTTGTAAAAGCGCTGTTCGCTTTGGGTTTAGTCGTAATCATCCAACAGCTTGAGAATCACGTGATCGTCCCCAGATTGATGCAAAAAGCCGTTGGCTTGAATCCTTTAATCAGCATTGTCGCGCTTTTGGTGGGTGCGCAATTGTTCGGGATTTTTGGCGCATTGCTTGCCATTCCCATTGCAACGGCTTTGTCAGTTGTTTTATCCGAGCTTTACAAGTATAAACAGGGAAAGGAATAATTTTGCGATTACCGGTGGAAAGTCCAAACTCACAACCCTTAAATAAATCGCCGGAGCAACGCCAAGCCGCAGCCGGTTTTATTGTCGGAAAAGGCAACAGCGGCAAAAAAGGTTTAAAGCCGATATTGGGCAGGAATTTTTTAGTCGTCGTGTTGGAATTCGCGGCCGTGATTTTGGTTTTATTTTTACTGGCGGCTTTTGCGCTCGCGAAAAGCGGCGTGGTCAGCGTGCCGGTTTTTTCTTCATTTTATTCCGGACCGGAAGCTGCGCGAGAGATTACGGCTTCGCCGCTTGATCCCCAAGCCTTTAAGGCGATTATCAGCCGGCGTTTTTTAGATCAGCTTGAAAGCGGCAAGCCTCCGTATCTAATCAAATTGAGCGACGAGGAGATAACCGGATCTTTGGAGTCTGTGATTGACATGGCTTTGCGCGACGCTTCATGGCAGGCACAAAAAATTCAATTGATTTCCCAGACCGGTCATCTTGAAATGTTTGTGCGATTTAAGCGCGGTGTATGGAAGGCAGAAATGCGTGTCAGGTTGAAGCCGATTGTGGAGAACGGGGGCGCGCGTTTTGAAGTCATTGATTTTCGTTTCGGCGATTATCCCATTCATCCGAAATTAGCCAAGCTGATTGCGGGCTGGGTTTTTTCGCGCGATTTCGGGACTTGGATCCTCCGTTTTGGGGACATTGAACTTAGCCGCGTGAATTTGACTGAAGGCACTGTCGAGCTTTATACCTCTCCTGCCAAACCATGATTATTTTGTTGCGCATCCTGCCGTTTGCCGGCGCTTTATTTGAGGCTGTCGTTTTCATGCAGCAAATCAAGCATCCGTTGGAGTATCCATGGATTGTGCTGACCGGAGTTGCCGCTTTGCCGCTTGCCTCGGCTGTAATCGCCTGGAAAAGAGTTAGCTTTTTCGATACTTTGGAAAAAATGACGCCGTCGTTTGTTTTGATCGGAGCATTGGCTTTTGCGCTTCTGCTTAGTGAAACGTTTTTATCTTATGTTGTCATCACTTTGGTTGCCGCGATCGCGACCTTGGTTTCTTTGGAATTATTGTTTGTGTTGGCTTTCGATCCTTCGCGTTATCCGGTTAATGCATTGTCGCGCGTCAATATCGGCTATGTGCCCTTGATTTTTTGGTTTACAGCCTCCAACTCAACAGGCTTGCTGACTTTTGTGCATATGCCGAAATTTTGGCACATCGCGATTATGGTGGCAGTGGCGTCCGTGCTGTTTAGGACCACCGGCCATCCCGGCGCAACCCGCGAACAGAATGCAGTGTGGACTTCTGTCGGGGCGTTGATCGGACTACACGTGGGATTGCTCGGAGTTTTTCTTCCTGTTAGTATGCAGATGCAGGGCATCATTGCCACGTTGTTATTGTGCTCGGTGCTTCGCGCAAGGCGGTATATGTATGATCCCAAGCCGTCAAAAAAGCAGGCTTGGATAGAAGGTTTTGCCGCGCTGACTTTTTTGGTCGCGGTTCTTACTACGGCTAAATGGCTGTAAGATGAGAATCTATTGACCTTCGCATAAATAGACTTACTTTTGTCATTCCTGCGAAGGCAGGAATCCATCCGTTTTTCCGATGGATCCCAGCCTTCGCTGGGATGACAAAACGTTAATTCAATTTACGAAGGTCAATAGGAATTAGAATCTGGAATCTAGAATTTGGGGAAAAATATTCAATTTACAATTATCAATTTCCAAATCGTCCCCATACCAGCTACTAGCTACCAGCTACCAGGTACTAGCTACTCTCCATCATTCCCCATTCGTAATTTCGTCTAAGATT
>JAHJFW010000123.1 GCA_018824765.1 Patescibacteria group bacterium | reverse complement strand
GTGTTGACTTAGTATCTCTCTTTAAGATATAATTAACTCAATTTGAATAATATGCGCAAAATCGACTTGAAGAATGTGGTATGGAAAGAAGGGAAGTATTACGTTTCCTGGAATCTTAACACATGCATTTCCAGTTTTGGAGATACGAAAAAAGAAGCTCTTGATGCGCTTCAAGAAGCGCTGGAGTTGTATTTTGAAGACGTTCCTTTTTCCAAGGTAAACAAAGTTGAACGGCCGGATTTGGTTCAGCTTGTATTTCAACATGCCTAAACCAATACCCTCGAAACAAGTGGTTAGAGTCCTTAGAGATAAGGGCTTCTTTTTTATATCGCAGAAAGGTTCGCACGCAAAATTTCGTAAATCAGGAAACCCCACCCGCACCGTTATCGTAAAGATGGCTAAGAAAGAAATACCGTATGGAACTTTTCAATCAATTATGCTTCAATCAGGATTGAAAGAGAGCGATTTTAGAAAATAGTTATTATGCCTCGCAGCGAGAAACCGGAAGGACGACTGTCGTCTGAGCAAGCCGTGAGAGAACGCGGCGAGGTCTCGTATTTCCGACCCGTGACGCTTTCAGACGCGCAAATCTACAAAGAATGGAAAAGCGAGGTTCCGGCGCAGTTTCGGCATATTGTGGAATCCGCGATGCTTGGGAAAGCGCGGGAATACCAACCCACCGGATTGCCGAAAGTGGACGGGTTTTTGAGCGAATTGCACGGGGCGATAGGCGGAAAATCGTCTGAAAATCCGTTTATTCAGGCGCTGCGTTCCATTGAGACCGAAACCGGCACGGGGGACGGCTTGGCGTTGTTGGCGGGGAAGGACGTTTCATTCGCAACCAAGATCGGCATTTGGAAGAACCATATCGCTCCGATCGCGGAGTATCTGAAAGAACAGGATCTGGCGCCTCCGGAAGACGCGCCGGAAGAAGAACCGCCGGAAGAAGCGGAGCCGGAAGAAGATGAGTCGGCAGAAGCGCCGGATGACGGCCTTCCTCCCCCGGCGGACGATTCGCTCGAACCGTCAATGGACGAAATGGAGAAGGGCAAGGAGGGCGAACCCAAAGCGCATTTCACGCTCGCTCCGTTTTACGGCGGCTATCATCGTCAGCAGGTATACAGCCGCTGGAATGCGAAAGGTTTGAAGTGGGAAAAAATGCCTTCGAAGGAAACGGTGCAAACGGAAGAAAAACTGGAAGATTTGTCAGTGCGCAATTTGAGCGGATCCGTGTGCGGCCGCCAACGGATCGCTTTGCCGCTTCCCGACGGATGGGCGGTTTCCAGCGACACGCTCGTTACGAACGCTCCGCCGGAATCCGTCCATCTCACGCGCGATGAAAATGGAAGCGCGTATTTGAAGATAGAGGCGGACGGCATTTTTTCATACCGCATTAGAAACGGGAAACGATCCGCGCGGCGCGAGTTGATGCCGCCTCCTGTGAGGGAAGATCGAGAAATCGAAGCCAAACTTTCGAAAGGGGCGGAGGATTTGGCAATTGAAACCAAAGGCGGAAAATTGTCCGCCGCGGGCAAGGCGCGATTGCTTTTGAAATCCGTCCGCGAACGCTTGGAGTATTCGAACGATTCGGCGTTAAGCGCGGAATATCGCCGGAGCGGCGCGGATTTTTTTCGGCGCATTTGGGAAACGAAAAAGGCGGATTGCGACGTGGCCAATACCGTCGCGGCCGCGGTTTTGCGAAAAGCCGGAATTCCGTGCCGCCTCGGGGCGGGGCATTACATCAAAACTAAAAGCCACGGCGACAAGGCGCTTATGACCAGCGGCACCAGCCATGCGTGGCTGTACGTTTGGGACGAAGACGCGCGTTCGTGGTTCCGCGGCGACGCTACGCCGAAAGGAGACCCGACCATGGACGAAGAACGGCCGGACGAACAACAGGAAAGCGGCGAAGGCGATTACGGCGAACAGGAGGCGGAAATAATGAGCGACGAACAGCTGGAAGAGCTGATTAAGAAACTGGAAGAAGCGGAAGGAACGCCGCCTGAAAAGACAAGCAATGATCGCGAGACAGAAAAATTCGCGGAGCAGGCAGAGTGCTCGAAAGAAGAAGCGCTGGAAGTTCTCGAAGCGTTCCGTCGTCTGCGGGAATTGAAAGACGCGAAAGGAGAGCGTATCGGACAAAAGCTCGTGAAAGAATGGAAAAATTTGGTACACAGCCGAATGGTAAAAAAACGCGTTTATGAGGGGCCGGTACCAATGAGCGAAGGCGATGAATTGGAAGACGTGGCCATGGCGAAGATTGATATCCGTTCAGGCGAGAAAAATCCAATGGGATTCGAGAAAATAGCCACGATCGAGAAGCGCGAAAAATTGTTCGGCGGTTTGGATGTGTATTTGCTTTTGGACGCGTCCGGCTCCATGAGCGAGGTTGATTCTAAAACCGGACGAAGCAAATCCGAGCTTCAGCGCGATTTTTCCATGCTGTATGTAGATTCGCTCATGCAATGCGCGTTTTTATCGCGGCAGGCCGAAGGCAGGTTGCGCGCCCCGCTTCCGATCCGCGCGCAGGTCGTATCCATCCACGGCAACGTGTCCGTAGATTTGCCGCTGGTTGACAGCTGGGGTCCGAAGGAAAAAGTCGGCTTGTATCGCGCCGTGATGCGAACCGCTACAAATTCCACGCCGGATCACGCAGGACTTATGGCTATAGAACAAACGATTATGGCGGAACGGGAAGCTTGGAAAAAGAAAACGCATCGTGCGGAGGAGAAACCGCCGCTCGAGTTCGTGGTCACGACGCTCGATGGAGGATCTGACAATCCGACCGCGGTTCAAGGCGCGCTCGGCAGAATGCGTGAAAAAGGCATCGTGGATTTCGCCTACGGTATGACAGCGGCCGCAAAACCGATTGAATACATTTATGCGCCAAATGCTAAAGTTACGGAAGACCTCGCGTCTCTGCCTGAACTCGTGTCAAAAGACACGCTCGCCGTATTTAAGAAACTATATCCGGAACGAATTAGGAGAGGGAAGTAGTGCAGCAGAGAAGTAGTGCAGTAGGGGGTCGATTGTATCAAGCTACTTCTTTACTTCCCTACTCACTACTTCTCTAATTTATGCCCTACATCCGTGACCGTGCGTTTGTGCTAAAAAAAGAGCCGGTAAACGAGCATGACCGGCGGTATGTTTTGTATGGACGGGATCACGGGCTGCTCATGGCTGTTGCGCGCGGCGCGTCTCTTCGGAGTTCCAAACAAGCAGGTCATCTTGAGCCGTTTACTGAAGCAGAAATCATGATCGCGAAAGGACGCGTATGGGATAAGTTGGCCGTAGCTCGCAACGTATTCGATAATGGTGCGGGCTATGAGCCGCTTAGGGCACTCGGCGCATTGTCCGTAATGGGAGCATTCTGCGACCTTCTTATTTCGCTTACGCGGCCCGGCATTTGCGATGCGCGCGTATTTGATTTGCTTAAGGATACGCGGCGTGCTTGTGCGTGTATGGAGAAGGACGCATCTTCCATCAGGGCGGGTTTTGTTTTTTCAGGATCAGCTTTGAAACTTTTGGATCTGTTGGGATATGCGCCAAAGAGCGATGAGGCGTTTGACGAAGACGTGCAAAAACTCGTCGCGTTTACAAGAAAATTTCCTTTGTCTGACACACTGCGCATCACGGCCGCGTCCGCGGTTTTTACCGCATTTTCGAATTTTGTTGAATCATCATTAGAACACACCTCGCTCGACAAAAAACCGCATGGTTTTAAGACAGTGGCAGAGTTGGTGGGATGAAAGGGGGTAGAGGAGTATGGAAGTGTGGGGGGTAGAGGGGATTAATAATGACCAAATCCGACTTACGAAGGGAAAAAGCACCAAGTGTTTGACCCCCGGCTTAATTGACATCCTTTGAAAAATCCGCTTAAATTGGGCGGTTCTTTGTATTGCTTAAGAAACAACCAACAGAGAGGATCCGTCTGGATTATGCGGTTTTTCTCCAGTCATCGGCAGGTTATGAGCCGGGCCATTCCAGGACCGAAACGAAGCTTTAAGGTGGACTTCCCCCTGCTCCTTCTTCGGATTAAGCAGGAGGCCAAGAAGCCCTCCAAAGACTTCTCCGTACCGCGGGACGGGATAGTGAGAGCTGTGGCTTCAATCGCCGCGAAAGCTCGGCGGAAGTCCGCGCACATCTCGCGTTTCGACAGGACGGTCAGGACATACTGCGGAATGGTGATGGGATACACAGACAGGTACACTGTCGAGGAGTATGTGTATTCCAAACTCAAGCGTTTGGTAGCGAGCCATGTAGCTGAACGCGCCTCCCTCCGACGGAGAGATCTCGAAGTGCAGGCCGACGCCGTCTTCCACGAGATCGAAGCGGCTATCCTTGTCATGGCGGCCAATGGTCATCCGGTCAAGCACGGCAAGGGCGACGATCGGTGCCGGGTGTGGTCGCGTTTGCACGAACGCAACGGCATGTGTTTCCTGACCTTGGAAAAGCGTCCGCATGGCGGCCGGTGGCAGGTCTTGAGCTTGGAGCCCAAGGGCAAGTTCCGCCGCAGGATGCGCGCTTGCTCAGGTAGGAAGAACCGCGAATACCGGAATCTTCCTAAACACAAGCGGTTCTAGCCGACGCTATCCACCTTTCCAGTTCTTTTTTCCGCCCCTCGGAGCGCAGTTGCGTAAAGAGGGGTTTTTTCATACAGTAGAGGAGTAGGTCAGCTTCCGTTATTGCGAGCGAAGCGAAGCAAACTATTGAGCTTCGCACTTCAAATTAACATTCCCGTCATCCCCGCGGAGGCGGGGATCCATCGGAAAAACGGATGGATTCCCGTTTTCACGGGAATGACAAAGATTAGTCTATTTTTGCGAAGGTCAATAATCAAACAAGATAGCCACGTCGTCCGGCTCCGCCGGACTCCTCGCAATGACATTTTTTCGTTAATACTATGTTTATTCTCATTTCAGATTTTTCCAAACATGTCGGAGAATCAGTAACCGTGAAGGGCTGGGCATATAATGTCCGTTCATCCGGTAGTATTGCCTTTTTGCAGATTCGCGACGGTTCTGGGTTTACGCAGGCCGTGGTGGCAAAACTGGCCGTGGACGAGGCTGCGTGGCAAGCGGCGATTGAAACGACCATTGAATCGTCCGTAATAGTAACCGGCACGGTCTCAGCGCATCCGAAGCAGGCGGGCGTGTTTGAGCTGCAGGCGACAGCGGTTTCAATCATACAGCGCGCCGAAGAATATCCAATCGGCAAAAAAGAGCACGGCCCGGATTTCCTTCTCGATAACCGGCATCTGTGGTTGCGCGCGCCGTCGCAGTGGGCGATCCAGCGAATTCGAGACGGGATTATCCGAGCGACATACGATTGGATGCGCGATCATGCATTTATCAAGATTGATACGCCGATTTTAACGCCAACCGCATGCGAGGGCACGACCGAACTTTTCGAGATTGACTATTTTGATGATAAAAAAGCATATTTAGCCCAGTCCGGCCAGCTTTATCTCGAAGCCGCAATCGCATCTGTCGGCCGTTGTTTTGATTTCGGGCCGGTATTCCGCGCGGAAAAATCAAAGACGCGGAGGCATCTTATAGAGTTCTGGATGATGGACGCGGAAGCTGCTTTTGTCGAGCACGAAGAAAATTTACGCATACAGGAAGAGCTGGTTTCTTTTATAGTCGGCCGCGTGCTTGTCGGGCATATGCAAGAATTGAATATATTGGAACGCGACATCGCACCTCTGGAAAACGTCAAACCGCCCTTTTACAGATTGACGCATGTGGAAGCCGTGAAAAAATTGCGCGAGCTCGGAAGTAATATCAGCGACATGGATGATTTGGGAGCGGATGACGAAACCAAGCTCACGCAATTGTATGATAAGCCGATTTTCATCGAAAAATATCCGGCCGCTGTAAAAGCGTTTTACATGAAGCCTGACCCGACAGATCCGACACGCGTTTTGAATGCGGATCTGCTTGCGCCGGAAGGATACGGTGAAATTATAGGCGGTTCACAGCGCGAGGATTCTTATGAAGCGCTGCTTGCGCGCATCCGCGAGCACAACCTGCCTGAAGCCGCATTTGCGTGGTATCTCGATCTGCGGAAATACGGCTCTGTGCCGCATTCCGGATTCGGATACGGACTTGAGCGGCTGGTCGCTTGGATTTGCGGACTGCACCATGTGCGCGAAACCATTCCTTTCCCGAGGTTGTTGAGTCGCTTGGAGCCTTAGGCGAAGAATGACAAATGAAGGAGTCGAAAATCTGTAAAGTCCATAAAGTCCGTAAAGTCTGGAATCAGGACCCATGACTTATTGACCTTCGCAAATCAAGTGAACATTCCCGTCATCCCAGCGCAGGCTGGGATCCATCAGAAAGACGGATGGATTCCTGCCTTCGCAGGAATGACGAAAGCGAGTCTATTTATGCGAAGGTCAGTAGGACTTAGTACTTAGGACCTAGGACGTAGGACTTGGGGCCCGCCACCTAAAGTCTCCCTTTTTTCGTCCGCACGGTGTATTATTTATTAATATGAGGAAGTTGTTTGGTGATATTAAAGGGCTATTAGCCTTGTTTCTAACGGTTTTTATAGTTTTGGGCGTGGTTGCGGCAGCTTATGTTACGGCTCCCAAGAGCGCCCCTAAGGATTTGCCGAAGAATGAACCCGCGCTTGTTGTTGAAGAAGATATTAAGCCGATTTTTTTATTGGTTGACGATAGTGGGGCGCGTTTGGTCGGATCTGATGGGATCAAAGCGTTAAAATGGCCTGATGACGTAAAATTGTTGAACCAACCGCTATCCACCATGTCAGGCCGCGATATAAGGAGCGGTGAGCGCATTTATCTGGCGACTGATTTTGTGAGAGCGCCGGTTACTGACGGCATCCATTCGCCGGACGGCCGCCGCTCATTGCATCCTTATCAAGCCAAGCCTGACGGAACAGGCATGGTTGAGGTTCGCTTGGGAGACAGTTCGCAAACACTTGTCCTGTGGCTTTCGAGCGGCCGCGGCGTGCGCGATGTGCGGCCGCTGGGCTGGTGGGACGATGAGACACTGGCAGTTGTCGGATTTGCCACGAGTTCGCGCGCTGTTTTTGCGGTCAGTTTGAATGAATCCTTGCGCGTGGTCGCTCCGATTCCTGACGATGCAGGCGGTTTGGAAATGCAAAACGGCCAAGTTTGGTATGTAACGCTCCAACCCGGAGAAGGCTTGGAGAGCCCGCCCGGTC
>JAHJFW010000122.1 GCA_018824765.1 Patescibacteria group bacterium | reverse complement strand
CTTGCCAACTGGCCATGGGAACAGGGGCGTTTGTCGTTTTATGTTTCTTGGTTTTTCATTTTGGCAACCATCCTGCTGGCTCGAAAAATTAAATTATCAAAAAATCTCCCACAGGAGAAATTTTGGAAATTTTTCATTCCGGTTATTTTACTTTTTTTAAGCACTATTATAGGCGCGCGGTTTGAGGCTGATGCATTACGGGCCGTCCTGCAATGGTGGCTGCAGGTTTCGTTGCTCGCGCTTTTTGTATACTCGCTGGTTCATTCCGGAGTATCCAAAAAACAAGTGGCAATGTGGTTTGTGATTTCACTTCTGCCTCACGCGGCTTTGGGACTTCGGCAATTCGTTTCCCAACAAGTGATAGGTTCCGCATGGCTGGGAATCGCGGCTCAAAATCCGCAAAATCTCGGAGTTTCAGTGATCGAGGCTGGCGGTCTGCGCATACTCCGCAGCTATGGCAATTTTCCACACCCGAATATTTTCGGCGGCTGGCTCGCTGTCGGTTATTTAGTCACGCTATGGCTTGCCGGATCCGCAAAAAAACCGCTTGGGACGATAACTTGGTCAATCATCTCGGCCGTATTTGCGGCGGCATGTATTTTTTCTTTTTCGCGCACAGCTTGGCTGGCCGTGGTTATCGGCGCCGCGATTTTTTTATTTTTTTCCATTCGGCAAAAAATCTCTCATGGGAGAAAATTTGGTAATTGGAAAGGCGTTTTTCTGGCATTGCTTTTATCATTTATTACAATCGGTGCAATTGTAATTCCCGAGCGGAATCTGTTTTTCTCCCGTTTTAACGGCAATGCGCGTCTCGAAGCGAAATCAATGCAGGAACGTGCGACTAGCCTTCAGTTGGGTTTGGTTCTCTTTCGCCGCCATCTTTTTTTTGGAACCGGCCCGAATGCGGAACTGTACGATTTGGCAAAGCTCTTGCCTCAAAAAATATCTGACGCTCCGCTAGAATCCCCGCACAACGTCTTTCTTCTCGCGCTAATAAATTTCGGGATTATTGGTTTTTTGAGCTCGGTTTGGATTTTTTGTCTGTGCCGTCGTTTCGTCATTCGTCATTCGTCATTCGTCATTCCATTAGTTGTTCTCGCCCTGTTTGATCATTATTTGTGGTCTTATTGGTCAGGCCAAACATTGTCTGCTGTCGGATTTTTGCTGGTATTTTTGGACGATGTACCTATCGGCGAGGCTTGAAATCCACCACTTGACTATTTTTACTGTTTTTGGCAAAATGCGCTTCACACATCATTTAGCACTCTGCTACTAGATGTGCTAATACATTAATCACTTTACCTTATTTTTTTATGCAATTACGTCCGTTAGGTGACCGGTTGATCGTAAAACCGGCTGCCAAAGAAGAAATGACAAAAGCCGGGATCATTCTTCCCGATACCGTTGATAAGGAACGGCCGGAGCATGGCGAGGTGATAGCCGTGGGGCCGGGACGTCTCTTGGACAGCGGATCGCGCGCACCGATATCGGTGAAGGTCGGCGATAAAGTCGTGTTTAAAAAATATTCGCCGGATGAGGTTAAGATCGAAAACGAGGAATTTCTCGTTATCTCCGAATCCGACGTCATGGCAGTCATTGAGTAACAGTTTGTAGTTGGTAGTTTGTAGTAACGAATCCCACTATCAACTACTCACTACTCACTACTCACTATCAACTATCCACTATCAACTACTCACTATCAACTAACCTTATGGCCAAACAAATTATTTTCGATGAAAAAGCGCGCCATTCTCTAAAGAGCGGCGTAGATCAATTAGCTGATGCGGTCCGCGTAACTCTCGGGCCAAAAGGCCGCAATGTTGTGATTGACAAGGGCTATGGAGCCCCGACCATCACAAAAGACGGCGTTACAGTTGCTAAGGAAATTGACCTGGAGGACAAGTTTGAAAATATCGGCGCTGAATTGGTGAAAGAAGTTGCATCAAAGACGAATGACGTTGCCGGTGACGGCACAACGACTGCGACGGTGTTGGCGCAGGCCATGATTGCCGAAGGAATCAAGAACATCACTGCCGGCGCCAATCCGTTGGCTGTGAAGCGCGGAATTGAAAAGGGCGTGGAAGCGGTGGTGAAAGAGCTTAAAGAAAAGATTTCCAAACCGGTTAGCGGCGAAGAAATCGAACAGGTTGCCGCAATTTCCGCCAATGACGCCGAGATCGGCAAGACTATTGCAAGCGCAATGAAAGAGATGGGCAAGGACGGCGTAATTACTGTTGAAGAATCGCAGACATTTGGCGTTGAAACAGAGGTCGTTCAGGGCATGCGCATTGATAAAGGCTACAGCTCGCCTTACATGGTTACCAATCCGGATCGCATGGAGGCCGAATATACCGAACCGTATATTCTTATTACCGACAAAAAGATTTCCTCGATCCAAGAGATTTTGCCCTTACTTGAAAAAGTCGTCCAAAGCGGCAAAAAAGATATTGTGGTTATTGCGGATGATTTGGAAGGTGAGGCCATGGCTACGCTTATAGTCAATAAATTGCGCGGCACCTTCCATGCTCTGGCTGTTAAGGCGCCGGGTTTTGGTGATCGCCGTAAGGAATTGCTTCAAGATATCGCGATAGTAACCGGCGCGACCGTGATCAGTGAGGATATCGGCCGCAAGCTGGATTCTGTGGAATTGGAAGATCTGGGTTCAGCCCACAAGGTAGTTTCCACTAAGGATCACACGACTTTTGTGGACGGCAAAGGGGAAAAGTCGAAGATTGATGCGCGCATCGCGCAGATCAAGAAACAGTTGGAAACTACAGACTCCGAATTTGATCGCGAAAAACTGCAGGAGCGTTTGGCTAAATTGTCCGGCGGAGTCGGAGTGATTAAAGTCGGCGCCGCAACCGAGGTTGAAATGAAAGAGAAAAAGCATCGCATTGAAGATGCCGTGTCCGCGACCAAGGCCGCTGTTGAAGAGGGAATTGTTCCCGGCGGCGGCGTGGCATTGCTTCGCGCCATGTCAATACTTGATACTGTAGAAGTGAATGGTGAGGAAGCGGTCGGAATCCGCATTTTGAAGAAATCTTTGGAGGAGCCGATTCGCGCGATTGCGGAAAATGCCGGCAAAGACGGTTCTGTGGTCGTTGAAGAAGTGAAAAAGATGGTTGGCGG
>JAHJFW010000017.1 GCA_018824765.1 Patescibacteria group bacterium | reverse complement strand
GGTTAGGATTTTGCCACGCCGAAGAATTGATAATCTAACCGAGACTACGCCGGCCGAACGTCGTGCGTTGGCTAAGGCGCTGCATTCGCTTTTGCCGCTTATGAAGAAGCGGAAGTTTTCATATAATTTTTTCTTTCACGACGTTCTAGATGAACGCGATGAGCATTTTGAAATTCGTTTCATTCCGCGTGCGCAAGTTGCCGGCGGCTTTGAGCTTGATGCCGGAGTGTATGTGAATCCTGTGTCTGCCGAGATTGCGGCGGAGGAGTATATGGAGGCTGGGAATGGAAGTGTGAAGTAGGAAGTAGGAAGAATGTGGAATGACGGGCAAGACGGATAACGAAGGGATTGGAAAGGAAAGCGGCGAATAGGGCTAAAAGTTTCAAGTCCCGAGCCCTATAATTAGCGGCTGATATGGTGTTGTTTTCTCTCCTTTCCCGTGTTATAATTTCCCCACTTCCAACCACTAAATTTTATCTATTTTTATGCAGATTTTTTGGCACGGATTTTCATCAATTCGCATTGAGGCTAAAACCGGAGAAGTGGCATCAACCCTTCTTACCGACCCCTTTTTTAATGACAGCGGTTTGCGTTTTCCGCGGACAGCTGAGCCGGATATTTTGGCGCTTTCGCATCAGGACAGGTCGCTGTTTAATTTGGAAGGCGTAGGCGGAACGCCGTTTATCATTTCTGATCCGGGCGAGTATGAGGTGAAAGATTTGTTCGTCCGCGGCATTCAAGATCCGACGGCTGAAACTGAAAAATTCAGGCCGCTTATTTATCGTTTTGATGCCGAGAATATTTCAATCGCATTTTTGGGAGCCTGCAAGCGTGCTTTGACAGCGCATGAGCAGGAACAGTTGGGCAATATTGATATCTTGATAATTCCAGTCGGCGGTGGCAACGTCTTGGATTCCAAGATTGCGGCAGGTGTTATTTCGACGGTTGATCCGCGGATTGTGATCCCGATTTATTTCGACTTGCCGGGAGTCAAAGAAAAATTGCAGGGGATTGACGCATTTTGCAAGCAGTTGGGAGTTTGTCAGCGGCAGGATGCGCTGAAATTGAAAATTGCGAAAAAGGATTTGATGAATGAAGATCTTTTGGTAGCCGTGTTGGAAAAAGCCTAAGCCTAAAATTACGATTATCATGATTAAGCCACGCACAACATCCGGCGCGATCCGTCCGAAACGGGCAAAGAGCGCCGCCTCGGCCAAGAATAAGCCCAAGATTTTGTCGCTGGATGAAAAAAGGGAATTGATTTTGGCGCATACCAGAGCGCGCCGTCCGCTTGATGCGACGCAAAAAGTCAGCATGTGGGCCGGTGTAATCGTCTGTTCGGTTTTTGTGGCTTTATTTTGGTTGTATGCCACAAACGACGGGATCACCCGTGCTTTGGCAGAGCCTAGAGATGAAACAGTGACCGCGGTTTTGAAGAGCGGGGCGGAAATAACCGATGTTCTGGACAGCGGCGGCGAGCAGTTTAAAGAAATAAATTCCGAGATTGAAACAGTTGTCGGGCAGTTGGAGGCTAAACTGCAGGAAGAGGCGATACTTGAACAGATCGGCAGCCGTTTGAAAGACAGTTCAGGCAATGCAGACTTGTTCGCCCCCGGGCAGGCCGCCTCGACGACTAATCCAACTTCTACAGAAGAGTAAAAATTTTCGCAATTTAATTTATGCCGAAAAAGCAGGTCCCACTTCCAATTCCAAAGGAAGAAAACAGCGCAGGCAAGCTCGAGCGCCGTCCTATAACTGAAGAAATGCGCGCTTCGTATCTTGATTACGCCATGTCGGTTATTGTTTCGCGCGCATTGCCTGACGCGCGTGACGGCTTGAAGCCGGTGCATCGCAGGATTTTGTATTCCATGTGGCAGTCCGGTTTGCGTTCCACGGCAAAATTCAAAAAGTGCGCCACGGTTGTCGGTGACGTGCTTGGCAAGTACCATCCGCACGGCGACTCGGCAGTGTACGATTCGTTAGTGCGCATGGCGCAGGATTTTTCCTTCCGTTACCCGCTGGTAAGAGGGCAGGGAAACTTCGGTTCATTGGATGGAGACTCGGCTGCGGCTTACAGATATACCGAAGCAAAACTTGCGGCCATTGCCGAGGAAATGTTGCTGGACATTGAGAAAGATACGGTTGATTTTGCGCCGAACTACGACGGGTCGCACAAGGAGCCGACGGTTTTGCCGGCTAAGTTGCCCAACCTGCTTTTAAACGGGACGCTTGGCATTGCAGTCGGCATGGCCACGAATATTCCCCCTCATAATTTGACCGAATTATGTGAGGCTGTGGCCGCCTTGATTGAAAATCCGGAAATTACGGTTGAAGAATTGATGGCGCATGTAACCGGCCCTGACTTTCCGACAGGCGGCATCATTTATAACAGCCGCGACATTTTGCAGGCTTATGCCACTGGCAAAGGCGGCATTGTAACGCGGGCAAAGACGGAAATCGTCGAATCGAAATCCGGAGCTTACAGCATTATCGTCAATGAGATTCCGTATTTGGTCAACAAGGCCTCATTGCTCGAGCATATCGCCGGTTTGGTCAACGATAAAAGAATCGACGGCATAAAGGATCTGCGCGATGAATCCAACAAAGACGGCGTCCGTATTGTGGTGGAGTTGAAAAAAGACGCATATCCGAAAAAAGTTTTGAACCAGCTGTTTAAGATGAGCCAGCTACAGGATACGTTCCACGTGAATATGCTGGCTGTCGTGGACGGGATTCAGCCGCGGGTTTTGACGCTGAAGAATATTCTGGAGGAATACATTAAGCATCGGCAGATCGTGGTTAAGCGCAGAACCGAATACGATTTAATGAAAGCCCGCGAGCGCGCGCATATCTTGGAAGGTTTGCGGATCGCGCTGGCTAAGATAGACGAGGTCATCAAGACCATCAAGAAATCGAAGGATAAAGATGAAGCTAAGGTCAACCTTGTAAAGAAGTTCAAGCTGTCTGAAATCCAGGCGGGTGCGATTTTGGAAATGAAGCTTCAGCAGTTAGCGAACCTTGAGCGGATGAAGATTGAGCAGGAGTACAAGGAAAAGATGGAATTGATAATAGAATTGGAGTCGATCCTCAAGTCACCAAAGAAAATGCTCGATTTGATTAAAAAAGATGTTTTGGATCTCAAAGAAAAGTATGGCGATGAGCGCCGCACCAAAGTCGTTAAATCTCCGTTGGGTGAGTTTTCGGCAGAGGATTTGATTCCGGAAGAACCCACGGTTGTAATGATTACAGGCGACGGTTACATCAAGCGTGTGCCGCCGGATACTTTCCGGTCGCAGCGGCGCGGCGGCAAAGGTGTAACTGGCGTGACAACAAAGGAGGAAGACCGTGTCGAACATTTGTTTTCAACGACCACGCACGCCGACCTTTTGTTCTTCACGACCCGCGGCCGCGCGTTCTTGTTGAAGGCATATGATGTTCCGCAAGGGAGCCGCACTGCCAAAGGGCAGGCGATCGTAAACTTCCTCCAGCTCGCACCCGGCGAAAAAGTGTCTTCCATTTTGCCGCTCGACCAGTATCTTTCAAAGAAAAAGACGGTTGATGCGCCGGTTAAATATTTGTTGATGGTGACGAGCCAAGGGACGATAAAAAAGACTTCGCTCGAAGATTTTAAGAACGTGCGCAGTAACGGACTGATAGCCATTAAATTGCATGAAGGCGATGATTTGAAATGGGTGAAGCCGACAAGCGGCGAGGATGAGATTTCGCTCGTAACCGGCAACGGCCAGTCAATTCGGTTTTCCGAAGAGGATGTGCGGCCGATGGGGCGGCAGGCGGCTGGCGTACGCGGAATTAAATTGAAGAAAAATGACATGGTTGTCGGCATGGATATGATTCCTGCGGCAGAAGCGAAAGCTAAAAAGAGCACGCTTGAACTGTTTACAGTAGCGGAAAACGGACTGGGCAAACGCACGCCGCTTGATGAGTATAAAGTGCAGAAGCGCGGCGGGTCCGGCATCCGCACGATGAAGGTTACAGCTAAAACCGGTGTTGTTGTCGGCGCGCAGGTTTCCCATTCGGATGACGACCGCGATCTAATCCTGATATCCAAAAAAGGCGTGGTAATCCGCGTGCCATTCAAGAGCGTTCCCTCGCTCGGCCGAGATACGCAAGGAGTGCGCGTAATGCGATTCCGCGAAGAAGGCGACTCGCTTTCCAGCGTTACATTCGTGAGCACGCAGGAAGAGGATGTGGAGGTATAGAAATTATCCAAAAAAGCCCGATCGGGCTTTTTTGGATAATTGATAGCGTTTTTTAGCTGATCACTTTGTCTATCAGACCGTACTCAAGCGCCTGCTTTGGCAGCATGAAGTTGTCGCGTTCCGTGTCAGTTTCGATTTTTTTGAGCGATTGGCCGGTATGTTTTTGTATAATCTTGTTCAGCTGTTCGCGCATCTGCAAAATGCGTTCTGCGTGGATTTTGATGTCCGTGGCCTGTCCTTCCATTCCGCCAAGAGGCTGGTGGATCATGATTTCAGAGTTGGGTAGCGCGAAACGTTTTCCTTTTGCGCCGCCGGCCAAGAGCACTGCACCCATTGATGCGGCCATGCCCATGCAAATTGTTGAAACATCGCAGCTAACATGCTGCATTGTGTCGTAGATGGCGAGACCCGCCGTGACTGAGCCGCCCGGGGTGTTCACGTACAGCTTGATGTCTTTGGTTTTGTCCTGGCTTTCCAAAAACAGCAATTGCGCGACAATGATGTTGGCGATCTCATCGTTGATCGGCGTGCCGAGCATGATGATGCGGTCTTTGAGCAGGCGCGAGTAGATGTCATACGCACGTTCGCCGTTATGGGTTTTTTCTATCACGGTCGGAATAAGCCATGAAGAAGGCGTTTCGGAGTTTATTTGATAGGGGTTTTTCATAGATAGATTAGGATAGTAGCCGGTATTTAGCGTGTATAGGGAAGTGGAATAAGATTTGGAATTATTTAATGGTAGTGTCGGAAGTGTAGCTTATTTCGATTTAGCAGTCAAAAAGTTAGAGTGCTAGTCCGGTAATGCGAACGCCGTCGTCGGTTTCTTTGATCCTGCCTTTTATTGTGAAGGCAGCAGCATTTTTATGTCCGCCACCGCCCAGAAGTTTGGCAAGTTTGGAAACATCGCACTTCACGCTTCTGAAGGCTCCTTTGACTTCGCCTCCCGGCAACTCCTTCAAAAACATAATTGTATCCGCGTGTCCGGCTACGGAATTTAAAAAATTCGTGAATCCGTCAGTGGCATCACCCACATCATCAGCATCTTTTTGCAACATATAAGTTGTTACCATATTTAACTCTTCATGATACTGCAATCGGTCCAGCAAAATACCCCAGAGTTTCAAAGAGGCGACTGTTTTGTTATTTTGGACGTTTTTTGCAATGTCTCCGAAGCGCGCGCCAGCACTAAACATTTCAGCCGCTGTGGTCATGCTCGCGGATGTGGTGGCGGCATTACTGAATGTGCCTGTGTCCGTAATCAGGCCGGTCAAAAGCGAGGTAGCGATTTTTGCATCTACTTCGATTCCACAGTGCTTGAAAAAACGCGCCACAACTTCAGCGGTTGAGCTACAATCAGGATACACCAAATTAATGTCCCCATATCCTTCGTTGGTTGGATGGTGGTCTATATTTACCAGCAGGTAGCCGGCTGGCAGGTGTTTCATGTGTTCAACGACCCCGCAGTATTGCAGATCGCCGGAATCGAAAATTATCACGATGTCGTAGTGCGCAGTGAATATTTTTTCGTCCGTGCTGTAACAATGTGCATGGTCCAGATAGCGGAATG
>JAHJFW010000121.1 GCA_018824765.1 Patescibacteria group bacterium | reverse complement strand
TTTTCAATTATCAATTTACAATTTTTAATTACGGAGGGGGGAATGATGAAAGAGATGAATGAATATGGCCTATTTCAACAAAGCTGGATTGCTTATCCGCTCGAAAGACGGAACTGGTTTTCTCGTATGCGTAAAAAATTATTTCACCTCGGATTTTATTTTACCGGGAGGTAAGTTTGAGAAAGGTGAGACTGACCAAGCGTGTTTGAAGCGTGAAATCAAAGAAGAGCTTTCCGCGGATTTAGATGATGCGACTCTTGTATTTTTGGGAGAGTACACTGATGTCGCGGC
The DNA here is from genome assembly GCA_018824765.1 of Patescibacteria group bacterium. Taxonomy (GTDB): domain Bacteria; phylum Patescibacteriota; class Patescibacteriia; order 2-12-FULL-60-25; family 2-12-FULL-60-25; genus JAHJFW01. Next base: position 18,091 of record JAHJFW010000121.1, on the reverse strand, counting down.
TGGAGATCCGACGAAGGATGTTTCGATCCGGCTTTTTGAAGGAAAAATTATTGGCACGCCAGTTCCGACGAATGAGATTATTGAACTGCATTGGCTCACGAAAGGTGACATTTCGCACCCGCGGCTCTCACCGATCCTGAAAAATAAAATACTACCAGATCTGATTACGCGTGGATTGCTTTAATGTAACGGATAAGGAGACTCGGCATTTTATCTGTAATTTGACCAAAATCCGGCTTTAGGGTATTCTGCCGCCAACACTCAAGTCCTGAGACAGCAAGGGCCCGAAAAAAGGGCTTAAAACCTAACCTTGCCGAGGAGCCCGTAGGTCCCCCATAGCTTTAGCGGCGGGGGATTCCGAATACGCTCACAGGACGACTGTGGGTGTTATTATATCCGCCTCCGCATTAAGCTACGGCGGACAATCCACCGGAGATTTTTTCCAAGGTGGGATCAAAAGGTCGAAAAACAAGAAAATTGGTAGGTGATTGGTTGATTTTTACAATCTACAACCTACCGCCTACAACCTATAACCTAATTATGCCAAAAACACGAGATCAAAAGTCAGATATCATTCAGATCCTGAAAGATCGGATGCAAAAAGCAAAGTCATTTGTTTTTGCCGACTACCAAGGTCTGACGGTCGCCATGGCTGACGAGTTGCGTAAAAAAATGCGCGAGTCGAACGTTGATTACATGGTGGCCAAGAAAACGCTTATCAGCAAAGCGGTCCAAGAGGCAGGTTACGAAGTTGATACAAAATCTTTACCCGGAATGCTTAGTGTGGCTTTCGGCATGGAGGATGAAATAGCGCCAGCCAGAGCATTGGGTGAGATTGCAAAGACCACGCCGGTCAAGCTGGTTGCCGGAGTTTTCGAAGGGGAATTTGCCGATCAAGCCAAGGTTACTGCTTTATCACTTTTGCCGGGCAAGAAAGAATTGCTCGGCCAAGTAGTGGGAACGATTTATGCGCCGGTGTCCGCATTTGTCCGCGCGCTGAATGCGATCCGCGAAGCAAAAGAACCGACAGCCTCGGTTTGAAACCTATAACCTATAACCTAACACCTATAACCTAAATACTATGTCAGACGAAGCAACAAAGACAGACGAAGTAACGCAAACCGAGCCGGTTGTGCAGGCAGAGGAGGCTCCGAAAGTTGAAGAGGCTCCGAAAGTTGAAGAGGCTCCGAAAGTTGAAGAGGCTCCGAAAGTTGAGGAGGCTCCGAAAGTTGAAGAGAAGGCAGTAGAAGCGCCTAAAAAAGAAGAGAAAAAAGAGGAGAATAAAGAGGTTGAAGTGCCGAGTAAATTTAAGGATCTGGTGGCTGCGATTGAAAAATTGTCAGTTTTGGATTTAGCCGAATTGGTGAAAGTGCTGGAAGATAAATTCGGCGTGTCAGCCGCGGCTCCAGTTATGGCCATGGCTATGCCGGGAGCGGCAGGCGGCGCACAGGCTGAAGAGAAATCATCCTTTGATGTGGAACTCTCGTCGGTCGGTGGTAACAAAATCGGCGTCATTAAAGTCGTTCGCGAAGTAACCGGCCTCGGCTTGAAAGAAGCTAAGGACATGGTTGACGCCGCGCCTAAGGTCATAAAAGAAGGCGCTTCCAAGGCTGAAGCCGAGGAAATGAAAAAGAAACTGGAAGAAGCCGGAGCAACAGCAGTCTTGAAATAACGCGATCAGCGCAAACAAAAAATCTCCGTGAAAAAGCGGAGATTTTTGTTTTTTTGGAGCGTGGCTAGTGGCAGCTGGTAGTTCGGAAAAACCCCCATCCCCATAACCTATCAGCTATAAACTATAACCTGACATCACGGCAAATCAATCAGCAGTAAAGACGTTCCATCAACCACTAGAACCTTATTCGTTTTTTGGTCGCCATACACATCCCTCGGGCCGCTGAATTTATCCGATTGCAATTGGGCTTTTAGCGTGCCGTCTTTATTGAAAATCAAAACGCGTTTTTCAGCAGGATCAGTGATGACAATGTTTGTCGCATCAACATCGGTCCAGATGGCTGACGCAGCCCGGAGTGGCGGTTCGATAGCGGTCAAGCTAAAGCCTTCTTGTCCGCCGGAGAGGAAGCGTGCAACCGTGCCGTCCGGTTTTAGCACGTAAACATTGCTATCTATGGCAAGACCAACTGCTCCGGCAAGCTCAACATTGGAAGCCTTGATATAGGATTGTTCAGCGCCGAATCCGCCGCTTATAGCCGCAGCTTTCCAAATTTGTCCGTCTGATTTGTCGAGTTCGTATGTTTTGCCGCCGTAAACGACAAGGTCTGCAATATCCGATGAACGCGGCTGGCTTGAAAATGTTTTGACAGCATCATTGCTTATGTCAACGGCGTACAACTTGCCTTTGGCTGTGGTAAAAATAATCGACTTATCGCCTGCACTGCCTGATACGATTGGTTCGGCGTCGCTCGGAAGAGGAATGTTTTTGACTGTTTTGTCGGTAATGTCGATTTTTATGATTGTGTGCGAATCATTGGCAACGGCATAGGCAGAATTGCCAATGAGTACTGGCGCCGCCAGAGTGCCGTTGGCTGCTCCGGACAAAGCGGTTAATTCAACCGGTTCAATACTTGTGATTTTCTGCAGACGTTTATTCAGATCCGATAGCTCTTTGTTAAGGTTGTCAATTTTTTCCTTATACTCGGGTTTGCTTTGGTCTAATGTCCCGAGCAATCCCACGGCGTCATCAATGCTTTTTTTAGCGCGGCTTTCATTGCCGTAAACCAAATCTGATTCAGCACGATCGCGGTCATCGCGCGCCTGTTCATACATCGCCGTCCAAGTGGCTGCTTCAGCCGCTAAGCGCCTGTTTTTCTTCCATGAATAAACTCCGAATAGCGAGATAAGCAACACGAGCACAAGGGCGATCGCTATTCTTTTACGTTTTTTGGTAAAAATACTGCCGTGGCCCGCATTCATTCCGCGCAAACTGGTCATGACAGCCACATCCTTCGGGCGATACTTTTTTAAGCCGCGCCTCAAAATATTAACTAAGCCGAAAAATCCGCCGACGACCATCTTTTTTGGATTGACGCCGGTATTTTTTTGGGTCGGAGCAATGGCAGGAGACAGCGTTTCTTCAGTGTCTTTTTCCGTTTCTATCAGCTTGTTGATGGAAGTCGTGCTTTTGTCTGTTTCAGGCGGAGGCGTCTCTTTTGCTTCAAAGGACGGCATTTCCAAAGCGCAACACGCGACAATCGCAGCCACGAAATCATCAGGTATGCCGCGATGCTCCAATTCCTGTTTAATTTCCAAGGCGGCTGAAACCGGCGGCAATGTGGTAAGCCGCTCTTTTATTCGCAGTTCATTGCGCAGGCGCTCAAGATTCAGCGTCCCAGCCATTAAAATGTCGCCGACCTTCATATCCCCGCAGATGAGCGAGGAAAAAGGTTTGTTCGGATCTACCTCGGCTGATTGGTCTAGTGAGCCGAAAAGATCAAAAGTCCGGTAACCGCCGTCTTCTTGTTTTTGGAGGAAGATGTTCATCAGCCGGCCGCGTCCTGTCAGACAAACGTGGTCTTGCGAGAGCTCAATGATAAAAATATTTACGCGGCTCCAAGCCAGCGGGGTCGGTTCGCCCTCCAGGAATATTACAATGTCTTCATTGATGCGCTGGATTAGTTTTTCAAAGCGCGCCACAGGGTCTGTCTCCACGGCTGAAATCAAATGCCGCGCCTGTTCGGTCGTGGCATTGATCACGTCCAAGAAGCGCTCGTAGGCGTATAAAGTTGAAGAGATTTCAGCCAAGATCAAAATTGTCGAGCCTTTTTTCATTTGGCCGCCGCCTTCATAACGGAAAATGCCGATGATCTTTTCATCGGTCGGGCTTTTCGCTATTTCAATCTCAGCTACGCGGAATTGTTGCAAAACCATGCCATTATCGGTTGAATTATCTTTTTTGGGATTATACGCGAATTGCATATCTGCGTCTATCCTAAGTCTTTTCACGGCAACTTATCCACCCCTTGTCAAGAGCTTGGTAAGAGGGCAGGATATAAGGGGTAGACTTTAACAACTATGCTTGAACACTTATTTGGGTCAAAAACCCGAGTTAAACTTTTAACTCTGTTCGTACATAATCCGGACAGAGCTTATTTTGTCAGGGAGTTGACGCGTGCAATAGATACGCAGATAAATGCGGTCAGGCGCGAGTTGGATAACTTGGTGGAGTTGAGTTTGGTTGATGAAACCGATGCCCCGGATACCGAATCCAAAAAACCCGGCTTGAAGCGCAAATACTACAGGATGAATTTGAACTTCCCGCTTTTGAACGAAATCAGGACTTTGATAACCAAGGCGCATGTTTTGATGGAGCGCCGCTTGGACCGCGAAATCCACGGCTTGGGAGACATACAATATGCCGCGCTATTGGGTTCGTTTATTGGCCGCGGAAGTTCTGTGGTTGACCTGTTTATTGTCGGAAACGTTGACCAATACGCGACAAAAAAACTGATTGAGCGTTTGGAAGGCGAGTTGGGATTTGAAATAAATTTTTCTTGCATGACCTTGCAGGATTATAAATACCGCAGAGAAATCACGGACAAGTTTTTATATAGTATTTTAGAAGCGCCAAAGAATATTGTTATTGATAAGCTTGATCCGATTGATAAATAAATCGGCGGGCAATCGGATATTTTTTATTTTAAGCATGGCCAAAGCAACGACTTTAAAAAAACGCCCAGCAAAAACCAAGCGCCACAAACAGGTTTTGTCATGGCTCTTTATAGATACGTCTGTTTCCGGAATTATACGTACCGGACTTATTGGAGAATACGGAAGAAAGATTAAAAAACAGGCCGGTCGTAGCAATGAACTATTAAAAGTGATCGCCGACTACATTGGTTGTTCATTGAGAGGCGTACCCCTCAAAGGTATTTGTGTGGTGGCAGGACCCGGGTCATTTTCCGCTGTCCGCCAAGGAGTGCTTGCGGCAAATATTTTGGCGCACGCATATCATCTGCCCTTGGTCGGCATTTCAGTTGACCAAGCCGCGCATATAAAGGACTTGGCTACAGAGCTTTGGGGCGGTAAGCTGGAAGCAAGTGATTATGTCGCGCCAATTTATAATGCGGAACCCAATATTATCTTTTCATCAAAATGACCGCTAACTGGAAAACCAGAGGTTTGGAAATCCTTCCCGGTGCGTTGGTTTGGACAACGCTGATTTTATCCGTGGTGTTGTCGTTTATCCGGCCTTTGTGGGTCGTATATTTTGTCATTGTTTTCGACCTTTACTGGCTGTTTCGGGTTACCTACTTTATTCCTTTTATGTTTGTCTCGTGGTTTCGCTATCATCGCAATACGCGAAAAGACTGGCAGGTTCTGGCCGAGCGCCAAGCGGCATACGAGGACGTCAGGCATCTGGTTTTTTTACCAACCTATAAAGAGGAGATAGGGGTGATCAGGGGCACGATCGGATCAATTTTGAGCAGTGCATTTCCGGCTAAGAAAATGATTCTGGTTTTGGCGGGTGAAGAACGCGACAGCGAGCGTTTTTTACGCAATGCCGAAATCATTAAGCAAGAATACGGCGACCGGTTTTTACTGCTCACCAGCACCCTGCATCCGCAAAATTTGCCGGACGAAATTCCGGGCAAGGGTTCCAACCTTAACTATTCCGGTCACGCGGTTCTGCCGATTATCGACGAGCTTGGTTTGGATTACGACAAAGTGGTTGTTTCGTCTTTTGACGTGGATACTGTAGTGCATCCGCAATACTTCTCCTGCCTGACGTATTTGTTTTTAACCGTCTCCGAGCCGACCAAGACCTCGTATCAGCCAATCGCTTTGTACAATAATAATTTGTGGGAGTCGCCAGCGGCTGTGCGCGTGGCCATGTTCGGTACCACTTTTTGGCTGCTGTCCGAGCTGTCGCGTCCCGAGGGCGCCATGACTTTTTCTTCGCATTCGATGAGTTTGCGCATGCTCGTGGACGTTGGTTTCTGGCAGAAAGATATTGTGAGCGAGGATTCGCGTATTTTCCTGCAAGCTTTAATCAAGTATCACGGGAATTATCGCGTTACGCCGATGTACATCCCTGTGTCTATGGATACGGTTATGACAGGCGGATATTGGCAGGCGCTGGCCGCGTTATATAAGCAGATCCGCCGCTGGGCATGGGGCGTGGAAAATTTTCCGTTTATGGTGCGGGCATTTGCCGCAGACAAGCAAATGCCGTTTATGACCAAGTTCGGTTTTGTTTGGAAACAGCTGGAGGGTATGTACACTTGGGCGACGGCGCCGATGCTGATTTTCTTGCTTGGACGACTGCCTTTTTGGGTGGCGCCGGAACAGTTCAGGGAGTTTGCGATTTTTCAGAATACGCCGTTCACATTGCAGTGGCTGATGCGTTTCGCCATGGTCGGCGTTTTCGTTTCCGCCGCCATGTCCTTGACTTTGCTGCCACGCCGTCCGAGCAACATTCCGGTCCATCGCGCGGTTTTTGTCGGGGTTTTGCAATGGGTTTTGTTGCCGGTCACCTTCGTCCTGTTTGGCGCCTTTCCAGCCATTGATGCGCAAACCAGAATGATGCTAGGCAGGCGCTTGGGTTTCAACGTTTCGCCGAAGAGGAAAACTATAGAAGATGGAATATAGAAGATGGAATAAGGAATAAGGAAAAGTTCATCATTCCATCTTCCACCTTCCAACATATGCTTGAAGCCAAAAAACTCGTCATCAATGTTGTTACCTGGAATTCTCTGGCGTATATGCCGGATCTTTTGGGTTCGCTGGGCGGACAGGACGCGCCTTTCTTTACGGTTACGGTAGTGGATAATGCGTCGGACGACGGCGCGCCGGCTTGGCTGCAAGAGCATTTTCCTGAAACCGTGGTGTTGCGCAACATTCGTAATTTGGGTTTTGCGCGCGCGCACAATCAGGCGATTGAGCTGGCACTGTCCCGTTGGGAAAATAAGGATTTGGAAAACCGTTACATCATGCTGGCAAATCCTGACATGACTTTTTCTCCAAATGCCGTGCGCGTGCTCGTGGCGCACATGGATGCAAATCCCGACGTGGCCGCTTGCGGGCCGAAATTGTTGCGCGCCTATACCAAAAACGAGGGCGAGCACGAAGAGACTACTACGGATTTTTCCGACACCTTGGATTCAACCGGACTCTGCATTACCAAGGCGCGCCGGATTTACGATCGTGGCGCCGGCGAAAAGGACGAGGGCCAATATGACGGCGCGATCGACGTGTTCGGTTTGAGCGGAGCATGCGTGATGTTTCGGGCCAGCGCTTTAGTTGCGGCAAAAATTGGCGGCGAGTTTTTTGACGAGGATTTTTTCGCATATAAAGAAGACGCTGATCTGGCATGGCGCTTACAGCGGCTCGGTTATAAGTCGCATTTCGTACCGCAAGCCGTGGCTTGGCATTTCCGACGCGTTCCGTCGAATCCGGGCCTCGGCCATTTCGCGGCTTGGAAAATGCGCCGCTCCAAATCGCCGTTCGTGAATTTTTTGTCCACTAGAAACCATGGCTGGATGATTTTGAAAAACGACAGCGCGGCCAATCTTTTCTTGCATCTGCCGTGGTGGAAGACTTACGAGATCGGTAAAGTCATAGCCGCATGTTTTTCGCTTTCAAGTTTGAAAGGCGAATTCGCGTCGCTCGCCGGAATGCCGAAGATGCTTCGGAAACGCTTCGCGTACTCAAAACGCTTTACGGCCAACAGCGCGGATTTAAGGAAATGGTTCAAATGAAAGTCTCGTTCATCACGGTGTGTTTTAAGACTCCGGGTTTGATCCGCCAGCTTTTGAAAGGCTTTGAAGCGGCAAATGTAGCTTTTCCGCACGAATATTTTTTGGTTGATAATGCCGCTGGCGACGGCACAGGCGAGCTGGTAAGGGAAAGGTTTCCATGGGTGAAATTGATTGAAGCGCCGCGCAATCTCGGTTTTGGCGCCGGCAATAATCTGGCGATGCGCGAGGCGCAGGGCGAGTATGTGATGCTATTGAATCCGGATCTCACGATTTTTCCGGATGAGATTGAAAAGTTGGTGGAATTCGCGGACGCGCATCCGGAGTACGGAATTATAGGGCCGCGGCTTTTGCATCCTGACCGCACGCAGCAGCGTACTTTTCACCGTTTTCCCAATGCCTTCATTCCGCTTTATCGTCGCACCGTACTCGGGCGCACGCCATGGGGCAGGCGCGAGATTGACCGCTATTTGATGGTGGATGCCGACACTGACAAGGTGCTTGAGGTGGACGGTTTGTTTGGCGCTGCAGTCTTGGTAAAGCGCGAAGTGCTGGACAGGATCGGATATTTTGACGAGCGGTTTTTTATGTATTTTGAGGACACCGACCTTTGCCGCCGCGCATGGGAATCCGGCTGGCGCGTGTGTTATGCGCCAGTGGCCGAGTTCGTGCATTACCATCAGCGCGAAAGCGAGCTGAAGAGCATCTGGCAACTGTGTACCAACCGCATTGCGCGCGTTCATATTAAAAGTGGGGTACAATACTTTCTGAAGTACTACGGCAAGCCTCATCCGAGAGCATCGGAGAATAACCAATAAACACTGAGCACTGAGAACTGAGCACTATAAATACACTATGAAAACTGAAAGCCCGAATTTTTTAACCTGTCCTGCGTTTGAACAATTGCCGCAACCGGCCGGGGCCGGCGGCGAAAAGGGAACTGAACCGCAAGGTAAACAGCCTAAGCTGAAGATGAAAAAGCGCGCCAAACGCGTGCTAGCCATAGCGGCAGTGCTGGTGGCGATTGTGGTTTTGCCTTTTGCCGTTTTTGCGCTTAGGGCGGGCTTGGCAGCCAACTCCGCCAAAAATTCAGTGCAAAGCGCGCAATCGAAATTGAAAAACTTGGATGTTGCCGGCGCTAAAAAAGATATTGATTCAGCCCATGATTCATTGACCAGCTTGCGCGATATTTTGCGCAGCTCCGGTTTTTTGCGCGATCTTCCGGGCATTGGAATCCAGTTGCGCGCTTTGGAAGACGCGGTTTCAGCAGGGGCCGGCACATTGGACAGCGCGACAGATATGCTGGACGTGGCCTCGATCGTGGTTGACGCTTTGCAGGGCGGGGTTGAGGCTGAAGCACTGCTTACGACAACCGGCATTGCGCCAACGCGCCGCTTTCAGGATTTGACCAAAGACGAAAAGCTGTCTTTGTTGCGGCGTTTCAATGACGAGTTGCCGAAGATGCGTTTGGCGAGGGATAAAATGGATTTGGCCCTTGAGATGTGGAACCGCGTGCCACAAGACCAATTGGCATCACCGCTCCGCAATGCTTTGAAGCCTTTGGCCGAAACGATTCCGGTGATGAAAAAAGCTTTGGACGAAGCCGTGCCGATTATTGAAGTCGTGGTGCCCATGGCAGGTTATCCGGAGCCGCGCCGATTTTTGCTGGCTTTGCAAAATGATGACGAGATACGTCCGGCCGGCGGCTTCATCGGCACCATCGGAACAATGACTTGGGATGCGGGAGAAATGTCCGAATTCGCTTTTACAGATATTTATAATATAGATAATCCTGTGTCAGGCGTATGGAAGGAAGACCCGCCGGAACCTATCAAAAAATATTTGGGATTGAATAATTGGTTTTTGCGCGACGCCAACTGGTCGCCGGATTTTCCCACATCAGCCGAACGGATTTTGGATTTTTACATCCGCGAGTCGGAAATGCAGCTGCACGCAGAACTGCCGCACCGTCCAACGTCGTATCTCGCGCTGGAGCCGGGATTTTTCGAGACTTTGCTTGATTTTACAGGGCCTTTGACAGTTGACGGTGAAACATATACCTCTGAAAATTTCTTTGAGAAATTGGAGTACGCGGTGGAAGTGGAGTTCCATCAGAAGGGGATACCGGTTGAAAAGCGCAAGGAGATTATTTCCAAACTGGGTGATGAGCTAGTGAAAAAGATTTTCGCTTTGCCATCGTCTGAATGGCCCAAGATTTTGGATATTGTTACGCAAGCTTTGCAGCGCAAGCAGATTTTGGCGTATTCGCGCGAGCAGGATTTGCAGCAGTTGTTTGATTCACGCGGCTGGAGCGGCCGCGCCAAGACTGCGGAAGGAGATTTCTTGTGGGTGGTTGATGCGAATTTGGCGGCGCTGAAAACCGACGGAATTATGCAAAAGAGCGTTGCTTATTCTTTGGACGCGACTAAGCCGGACGGGCCGATAGCCACAGTAACTTTGCGTTACACGAACGGCGCCAAGGGTTTTGGAGATTACCGTTATACGCGCTACCGGACTTACACGCGCGTTTACGTGCCTGAAGGCAGTGAGTTGCTGTCGTCAAAAGGCGCGATGAAAGATGATTTGAATAAGACGGGCGGAAAATTCGTGCCGGGCACGGTTGATGTGTTCCATGAGTTGGGCAAGACAGTGTTTGGCGCTTTCTGGTCGATAGAACCCAACCACACCGGCGAACTTTCTTTCACCTACCGCCTCCCGTCTACGATCTACGAACTACGATCTACGGACTATCATCTGGATTGGCCCAAACAGCCGGGTGTTGATAAAGCGACCTTGACCGCGGACCTCTTATTCGATAAGAACATTCAGTCAGCCGAACCTGCTGAAGATGAAAAAGAGTGGGGCGATCCCCGCTATGAATACAAAACAGATTCATTAACCGACCGGACATTCGAGATTTCGTTTTAGAAAAGTCCGTAAAGTCCATCAAGTCATAGAAAAATCCATCTTTGACTTTCGACTTTACGGACTTTATAGACTTTCGACTAACCCTCACCCATGTTTGCAAAAAAAATCGGCATTGATTTAGGGACGACCACGATTTTGGTTTACGTTCCGAAAAAAGGGATTATCATCAATGAGCCGTCAGTGGTTGCGATTTCGCTTGCGGATAAGCGCGTGCTGGCTGTCGGCAAAGAGGCGAAAGAGATGCTTGGCCGCACGCCTGACACGATTGTGGCTCGGCGACCGTTGAAAGACGGTGTGATCGCGGACTATCGCACAACCGAAGCAATGCTTAGATATTTTTTGAATAAAGCTTTGGGCGGAATGCGATTTTTTCGTCCGGAAGTCATGGTCGCAGTGCCCGGCGGAATTACTTCCACTGAACGACGCGCTGTGATAGCGGCCACCATCAGCGCCGGCGCGCGCGCCGCGTACATTATTAAAGAGCCTGTGGTTGCAGCCATTGGCGCGGATATTCCCATCGGTTCTCCGTCAGGTCATATGATTATTGACATCGGCGGCGGCACCAGCGAAATCGCCGTGATTTCCTTGGGCGGGATTGTTGCGTCGGCTTCCGTGCGCATCGGCGGCAATAAATTGGACACCGCCATTCAAGAACACGTCAGGCGCAAATACAGCATGGCAATCGGCGAACGCACTGCCGAGGACGTTAAAATCCGCATCGGATCCGCATTGTATTTGGAGAAAAAGTTGGAAATGCAGGTCAAGGGCCGAGATATGATTAGCGGCCTCCCTCGCATCACGACCGTAACTTCGGATGATGTTACTGACGCGGTCCAGCACGAATTGCAGGGGATTGTGGAGAAGATTAAAGAGGTTTTGCACGCCACGCCCCCGGAGCTTTCCGCAGATGTGATGGAAAAAGGCATGGTCCTGTCCGGCGGTTCAGCGCAATTGCGCAATTTGGACCGTTTATTCGCAGATGCAACAGGCGTTCCCGCCTTTGTCGCAGACGACCCGCAATTATGCGTCGCCAAAGGCACCGGCATCGCGTTGGAGAATTTGGAAAGCTATAAGAGAAGCATTTTTAGTTCGTGATTGTCAAATGACCTGTTTGGCGTATACTATTCCTAATATGAATCTTGAATATCAAATTTCCATCCCAGTTACTGTTTTACAGGAAGGAAAGCGTTTTGTAGCGTATTCCCCGGCGTTAGATATATCTACGGCTGGCAAAACGACGAAGGAAGCAAAGAAGCGATTTGGTGAGCTCGTGCAGATTTTTTTTGAAGAAGTCCATGAGATGGGAACGACGGACGCAGTTTTGAAAAATTTAGGGTGGGTAAAATTTAAACGCGAGTGGCAGCCTCCAAGGCTCGTGTCGCAACAGACGAATAGGATCAAGATTCCTGCTTGATATGTCAGGGATGAAGCCGATCCATTGGAAGAAGTTTGAGAAATTTCTTTTTAAGGTCGGTTGTGAGTTTAGGCGCGAGAAGGGCGATCATCGTGTTTATAAAAAGCGGGGATTGTTAAGGCCGATCGTCATTCCGCGAGACAGCCAATTACCGATTTTTATCATTCGTAATAATCTTCGTGTGTTAGGGATGGAGGTTGAGGAGTATCTAAAAATTTTAGAAAATTTATAATACTTGCTTTTCACATGATGCATCATCCGAGTTTGATGGACGGCCGATGGTCGACGCTTTCGTTTGCCGAGCAGATGGGAAATATCGGCAGTGAAATCCATAGGACGAATTAGTGGCAGAAGCGGGGAGATTTAAAGCGCCGCGATGCGGCTATGGAACGCGCGCTGGAATTGCCGGATGCCACAATCGCAGATCAAAGCTGGAGCACGGCAAGGAAGAAGGAGTTGCTTCTTGTGAGAGAGGGGTTTTTGGATTTGTTGATTGGAGAGAATGTTCAAGCATGGAGTCCGGAAGCGCAAGAGGAGTATTTTGACCGCTTTGCACTTGTCGCAAGGGTGGGAATCCAGTGTCATTCTCGCGCAGGCGGGAATCCAGAATAATATCTGTCCTCCTAGCTCAATTATATAGGGCGGGTCGCTTCGTATAAGATGTAATCGCGAGGAGTATTGCGACCCATCTGCCGGCAGGCAGGCGTGGCAAGTTTCCCACTCGCCATTCCCCAGTTTAACTGAGGAAGCTTCAAATTTTTGTTGCAGACAAGTGCTGTTGATTTTTTTAAGAAAGAGGAGGAGAATGGGGGATGAAATTTTAATAGTTAAAATTTCTTATGAACATCCTAAATGACTTGACGGAAAAAATCATTGAGTTTCGTAACGCCCGTGACTGGAAGCAATTTCATAATCCGAAGGATGTTTCTCTTTCTTTAGTTTTGGAGGCAACGGAAGTCATGGAGCATTTTCAGTGGAAGAATCCGGATGAAATTAAGACTTATATCGAAACGAATAAAAATGAAATCGGAGAGGAACTAGCGGATGTTTTATATTGGGTTTTGTTAATGAGCCACGATTTAGGTATAGATGTTCTTGATGCGTTAGAGAAGAAAATCAAGAAAAACGAAGATAAGTATCCGGTAGAAAAAGCAAAAGGTAAGCACACGAAATACGACAAACTTTAGAATATGATTATTTATCAGTCTTCAAAAGAAGCTTTTATAAAAGAAGTTCAGGGTAATAAGATAGATCAAATCATCGTTGATTTTTATTTTAAAGCAACGCAAAGGCATTTTGCTCAGTCCCAAATACAAGCTTTTAAGCATTCGATGCGTTACATGCGTGATGTATTGCGTGATGAAGAAATCCCATCAGATGCCGGAATATCAATTGAATATCAAATTCCGCAAACATCAAAACGGATAGATTTTATTATTACGGGACAGGATGATCAAAAAAAAGATTACGCTATTATTATTGAATTGAAGCAATGGTCATCAGTAGATTTATCAGAAAAGGACGGTATTGTCATGACAGATTTTTTTGGCGAAGTGAGTCATCCTTCATATCAGGCGTGGTCATACGCGGCGCTTCTACAGGGGTTTAATGAAACGGTTTATGAAGAAAATATTCAGCTTAAACCATGTGCATATTTGCATAATTATATCGCGGACGAAGTGATTAAGAATGTTTTTTATTCCGACTACTTAAAAAAAGCACCGGTGTTTCTTGAGGGGGATCATGAGAAGGAAAAATTGCAAGCATTTATCAAACGATTCGTGAAACATGGTGACAAGACGAGAGTTATGTACCGTATTGATGGCGGAAGAATTAGGCCTTCAAAAAGTCTTGCAGAAAGTCTTGCTAAGATGCTGAAAGGCAATCAGGAATTTGTGATGGTCGATGATCAGAAAGTTGTTTATGAAACAGCCTTAAGTCTTGCTAGAAAGAGCTCTAAAGATAATAGAAATGTTTTAATAGTTCAGGGTGGTCCAGGTACAGGTAAATCGGTGGTTGCGATCAATCTACTTGTTGCCCTTACGAAACTTGGTTTAGTGACTCAATATGTGACCAAGAATGCAGCGCCGCGTGCGGTCTATGAGAGTATGCTGACCGGCACTTTGAGACGTACAGAGATTACGAATTTGTTTACAGGGTCAGGCTCATATATCAATGTTGAAAAAAATATTTTTGACGCCCTCGTTGTCGATGAAGCGCATCGTTTGAATGAAAAATCCGGGATGCTGAAGAATTTGGGAAAAAATCAAATAAAAGAAATCATCGAGGCTTCAAAGTTCTCCGTCTATTTTATTGATGAAGATCAAAGAGTTACATGGCATGACATTGGAGAGAGTACGGAAATTTCAAAGTGGGCGGCAAAATTAAACGCGAAAGTTAAGGTACTTGAACTTGCATCGCAGTTTAGGTGTAATGGTTCTGATGGGTATTTAGCATGGCTTGATAATACTCTTCAGATCAATGAAACGGCAAACAGCGCACTGGATGTTAAGGAATATGATTTTCAGATCATAGACTCTCCGGTAAAACTTCGTAACATTATTTTTGAAAAGAATAAAATTAAAAATAAGGCACGACTTGTAGCAGGATATTGCTGGGATTGGGTTAGTAAAAAGAACAAAATCCTAAAAGATATTATTATTCCAGATTATAACTTTGAGATGCGCTGGAATTTAGCCAGTGACGGCAATCTTTGGATTTTAGCACCAGAATCAGTAAACGAGGTTGGTTGTATTCATACCTGCCAAGGTTTGGAGCTGGATTACGTTGGAGTCATAGTCGGTCCTGATTTAATTGTGCGCGATGGAAAAATTATTACTGTTCCAGAGAAAAGAGCCAAGACAGATTCTTCGCTTAAAGGGTACAAGAAGTATTTTAAGGAGGATTCGGAAGCGGCAATAAAGAAAGCAGACATGATCATAAAGAACACATACCGTACGCTTATGACGCGTGGAATGAAGGGATGTTATGTTTATTTTGTCGATAAAGAGACGGAGAAGTATTTTAGAGATAGAATGGAAAAAGACGCTCCAAAGTTTCGGCTAGCTGGTTAAGGTCTTTCGCTAGACATATTGTGCATGCCGACAAATTCAGAATTTGAAATGAGACTCGAACTGCTTAAGCAGCACTTAGAGACATTGCGCGGTAATCTACTGGTGAGGCATCAAACCGTTCCATCTATTGCAATTAACGCGATTGCACTGGTGGCCATTGTGAGTCTTTTGCCCATTCAGAGTAATCTGGTCAAGGTTTTCATTGTTTTATTGCTTTGTTTGTTATTAGCCGTGACATGGTATGACATTTGCGAAATTAGATGTGCAATACATAAAGTTCAGCTGCATATAGATAAGGTTACAGAGAGCGAGGGGCTTGTTAGTGAAATTGCCGGGAAAGCTCCTTGGTATTCACAAAATTTTCAAGAAGTAATCGGTGGGATATTCACACTAATCGTACTTTTTCTTTTTTATTTGGTTATTTGTTACAACTAGTGAAAAGTTCATATTGTATTCAAGTAAAAAAAATGAAATAGTTTTACTAAAAATTTTTTGATTATAATTAAAGAATGATTCTATGGATTTCAGCCTTTGGGAAATACTAAAACACATACCGATACAGTCAATTTTTTTACAATTTTGGCCGGCGTGGGTTTTTCTTTTAGCTATCTTTGCGTTTAAGTGTTTATTAGATTTGCTGGATTTGGAAATTAAAAACTGGGGAATTCGTCGAAGATTCAAAAAGGGAGAGGCGTGGCGTTCTAATAGGGATCTTTTACGGTGGCTTCGTGGGATGAAGCCGACTGAATTTGAAGAATATATCGCAGATCTGTTTTCCCGTTTGGGATATAAGACAGAAGCGGTTGGCGGATCGCACGATCAAGGAATTGATGTAATCGCTAAAAAAGGCGGTATTACCCATTATATCCAGTGCAAAAAATTCATCACTTCCAAAGTACCGGTTGGCGCAGTCCGCGACTTTTATGGTTCTCTCGCAGATCACTTAGCGAATGGCAAAGGTTATTTCATAACTACCAATAAATTTACGCTTGAGGCGAGCCAATTCGCCGAAGATAAGCCGATCGAGTTGATTGACGGCTTTGAGTTGGTTCGACTCATCCGAACGGCGAAAAAAGACAAAAAACCATACCAATCCTCTGACGAAACAGCCGAATCTTGTCCTCTATGTGGCAACGCTTTGGTATTACGAAATGGCAAATATGGAGAATTTTTAGGCTGCTCGAATTATCCCAAATGTAAATACACCGTAACAAAAGAATAACGACTAACATTTCCATCATTCGCTCATTCGCACGAATGTGCGAATGTGGGTCATCGATTCCGTCTTACGATTCTTGACAAAACACCGAATTTCCTGTATATTTAGTACGTAGTTCCTTCAATTCCAAATGCCGTCCGCGCAGATAATCGCGGACAGTCTATGTCTCCCCGTAATGCGGGGTAGGCGACCGGGGAAATCTGCCGGGAGCCACATGGCATAGGCGACTGACCGATTTTAAGCGGTTGGGAGATTTCATTGAGCTTTTCAGCTCGATCAAATCTCTCAGCCGCTTTTTGTTTTTCAAAGGTCGAACGCCACTAAGGCGCGTGAAATAAAGACGTCTGAAAATAACTCGCTTAATAATTAACTGAAAAATATATGAAAAATGCTATTACGAAAGATATAATTAACCATCTTGAATTTCTCGGATATACAATCGAGATTGAGGAAAACGATACTTCCGATATATTGACATGCATGAACGATGCACGATCAAATGTCATGGTGCTCATTTCTGCCGGATTCGTGTTGTTCTCGAGCCGCTACTTGGTTGAAATCGATAAGCCGACCATTGAACTCTATAAGATTATTGGAGAGATCAACTCGAAAACGAATATCAGCAAATGGTACTTGTCGACATCATCAAAAAACGAGATGGTTGTCGCTGTCGAAGGGTATCTGTATGGTTATGAGAAGCTTGCATTAGGAAGAGTTTTGGAAGCTATGGAACGTGACTACATATTGAATATGCCGAAAATCAGGGCACTGAAGGAGGGGCGAAAACAATGAAACTCACACCAAAAATCCAAAAGGCGATTAATGTCGCCGCGAAATTGCATGAAGGGCAGATCCGCAAAGCCGGAGGTCTGCCCTATGTTGTCCATCCGATCAGCGTGGCTTGGATTCTGTCAGAGTATACGGATGAAGAAGACGTAATCGCGGCAGCTTTTCTTCATGATGTTCTCGAAGACGTTCCCGGATATTATGCCGAAGATATGACGCGTGATTTCGGTGAACGCGTGACGCGGATCGTGAAGGGCGTTTCCGAAGACAAAGATCCGAATGTTGATGAGGAGTCAGCTTGGATTGAACGGAAGGAGAAATATCTTATTCGCTTGAACGATGCGGGCGATGAGTCAGTGATGGTCTCTGCCGCGGATAAAATCCACAATCTTCACGCCATGTTCGAAGCGTATGAAGAGCTCGGCCCGGAGTTATGGGGCCGCTTCAACGCGCCGTCCGATAAGAAAATCTGGTTTTACGAAGAAGTGCTCAAAATCGTGGAACAACGTTTCGGCTCCACCCACGGCCTTACTATCGCCCTCGAATCCGCAATCACCTCATTCGCACATTCGTGCGAATGAGCGAATGAAAAAGTAATCTCCCATTGTGGATAACGTACCAGGTACGTACCAGGTACCTTTGTGGATAAACGTACTAGGTACATATCTAGTACCTTTGTGGATAAACGCTACTGTGGATAACGTACCAGGTACGTACCAGGTACCTATGTGGATAAACGTGAAAAAATCCTCCTGTGGCAGTCAGGATTGCCAATTGGATAATGATGGGTTAATGAAGGAAGCCGCGTCCCAACTGTCTACTCCGTTGTGGTTCCGTCGAATTCTTCGTCGCTGGCTTCTGCTTCTTGTTTTGTGGCGTGGATTGTTTTGTCCTTGTGATGCGCAGGAGAATAAATGGTGTAGAGTTTCAGCTCCTCCGCATCTGATGTGTTGATGAC
>JAHJFW010000120.1 GCA_018824765.1 Patescibacteria group bacterium | reverse complement strand
TCAGGCGTCCCTCTGGCCACGATTCTGGGACAATATCCTAAACTGTTTCCCAAAAATGTAACTGCGCTCGTGGCCGTTGGAGAACAAAGCGGCAAGCTCGAGGAAACTTTTACCTATCTTTCGACTTATTACGAAAACGAGGTCGAGGTCCAAACCAAGCGCCTGCCAACTTTGCTTGAACCCGTGATCCTTGTTTTAATCGGAGTAGTCGTGGGTTTTATCGCCTTGGCTGTCATCGCGCCGATTTATGAACTTACCTCAGGCATCTCAAAAGGCAAGGACACGTAACGGCTTTACACTGCCGGAACTCCTGCTTGTAATTGTAATTTCAACCGTGATTTTCGCTTTTGCGGTTCCGGTCGGCTTGAATTTTTACCGCCATCAACTGGTTGACGACACTTCGCGAATGCTTGTAGAAAGTTTGCGCCGCGCCCATTCATCGGCTATTTCCGGCAAAGCTGACTCGGCTTTTGGCGTGCGGGTTTTTTCCGCCTCAAATACGTTTGTTTTGTTTCAAGGCGAATCTTATGCCGGACGTAACACTACTGAAGACGAAGTGATTGACTTCCCCTCGTCAATCTCAATCACCGGCAGCTCAACCGAAGTTGTTTTTTCCAAAATCTACGGAACATCAACGGTCAATGAGACTTGGAGCGTCTCTTTTGACTCTATAACAAGCAACATCTCAATAAACAGCCAGGGCTTAGTGGAGTTGGAATGATGCGGGGGGAAGGGGGAAAAATTTTCAATTTACAATATTAAATTTACAATGATGGATATAGGGAATGAAGTAGGAAGTAGGAGGTATGAATGACGAATGACGAAATCCGAATGACGAATGAAGGAAAAATTATTTATATTTACAATTTCCAATTTCCGAATATCGGAATGTTTGATAATTGATAATTGAAAATTGGAAATTTGATTTTCATGCGCCGCTCCTACGCCATTCCCCAGCGTGCTACAATTACACTATGAGGAAAATCACCCTCGCAAAGGGACAGAGCTTGCTCGAAATCCTTCTTGCAATCACGATTTTTGCATTTGGCATTGTAACGCTGGGTGTTTTATATATTGATGCGAATGTAACGCAAAGAAAAAGCCTTGAACACACAAAGGCCATGGCTTTGGCTGAAGAAGGGCTTGAAGCCGTGCGCTCCATCCGCGACCGCGCTTTTGCGCAAGTTGCAACCGGAACGCACGGGCTTGCACTTTCAGCCGGACAATGGATCCTTTCCGGAACAAGCGATACGCAAGACGTGTTTACGCGCAACCTTTTAATTTCAGCGATTGACGACTATACACGCATTGTAACTTCAACCGTCAGCTGGATGTTCAGCCCGACGCAACAAGAAAACGTTGTCTCAACCGCAATTATCACTGATTGGCGGCGGATAACGCCGGCGACATGGGAAAATCCGGAGGAGGTTTCTTCCAGTACCCTCACGGGCATTGCGGCGAATGCCGTGGATGTTGACGGAGATTACATGTATGTTACGACTCCGCTCAATGCAGCCGGAACAGAGCTCCAAATTTTCGATATTTCAAATCCCATCAACCCTGTTTATAAAGGCGGCACAGAAACCGGCATGAACTTATTCGTGCTCGACGCTTACGGGGATCGCGTATATATCGCCGGAGACAGCACCCCGGCCGAAACCAAAATCATCGACGTCTCAAATCCGACCAATCCGTATCAAATCGGATCCATCAAGATGACGGCCAATGAAACGGTAAATGCGGTTGTCGCGAGCGGCACACTCATACATCTTGGACGCGACAGTGTCGGCAACCAAGCAACGTATTTCATTTATGAAGCGAGCAACCCGGCCAGCCCGCAGCTACTCGGCTCGCTTAACATGGGCGGCGATGTCAACAGCATTGCGGTAAAAAACGGCGCTACGCAATACGGCTTCCTTGGAACGGATAACAGCTCGAAAGAATTCCAAATCGTGAATGTCTCCAACCCTCCGGGTATGGGCGTTGCAGGATCGGTTAACCTGAACGAGGAGCTGAAAACCGTGGCCGTATCCGGCACTTTAGCGTTTGGCGGCACAGATCAAAATGGCGGGCAACCGGAGTTTTTCGTGTTCAACATCAGCGATCCGGCACATCCGTCCACGCTCGGCACTTTTGAAATCAATGCCGACGTCAACCGCGTGCGTGTTTTGAATAATCTCGTTTTCCTGGCCACAGCCTCAAGCACGGCTGAATTTATAACTCTGGATGTGAC
>JAHJFW010000119.1 GCA_018824765.1 Patescibacteria group bacterium | reverse complement strand
GCATAATTAAATTGGGACGCAGGGAAGGGGACGGCGCCGAAATCGCCCAAATCCAGTTTGTAAAAGACTGAGCACTGAGTATTGTGAACTGAGCACTGAATAAACATATGCCTTGGAAGAAAAAGATAGGAATGCCAAAAGTAGAACGCGAAACGCATGAGTTGGACGCCGCTGGTAAGCCGGTGGGACGTTTGGCTACGCAGATTGCTACTTTGCTGATCGGTAAGCACAAGGCTTCGATTGTGCCGAACATTGACGCCGGAGACATCGTAAAAGTGTCCAATGTGGACAAGATTGTTTTTACCGGCAAGAAGTGGGAACAGAAGGTCCATTACCGCACTTCCAACCGTCCGGGAGGATTGAAGGAAACGCTTATGTCTAAATTGCGCGAAGACAATCCGGCGGAAATTTTAAAACATGCAGTGAAGTATATGTTGCCTAAAAACAGGCAACAGGTCGATAGAATGAAGCGTTTGATTTTTGTTAAATAGTTATGCCTACAACTACAAAAAATACAGCGGATGAAAAAGCCGCAAAAAAAGAGGTTAAACCGAAGACATCTGCGGCCAAACCGGTTAAAAAGAAAGAGGCGGCCAAGAAGCCGGTTAAGAAAGACGTTGCCGATAAAAATGTGGTAATTGAAGCTGAAAGCATTGCAGCGGCTGAAAGCGTGAAAGGCGGGTCATTTATTCCGGCTTTGGGAAGGCGGAAGACTTCAGTTGCGCGCGTGCGTTTGATTAAAAACGGCAAAGGCACAATAACCATCAACGGCCGCACACTAGAGCAATTTTTCGGCACCTATGCTTTGCGTGAAGAAGTTGAAAGTCCATTGCGCGCCGTGGGCCAGCTGGAAGCGGTAGATATCAGCGCTAAAGTCAATGGTGGCGGCATACGGGGGCAGGCTCAGGCAATCAGGTTGGGAATCTCACGGGCTTTGGTGGAATTGAACCCGACATTCCGCGTAGTTTTGAAAAAGCTAGGTTATTTAACCCGCGATCCGCGAAAGCGTGAACGGAAAAAATTCGGCCACAAAGCGGCACGCCGCTCGCCGCAGTGGAGCAAACGATAAACAGAAAAAAAAGACCCGGTTCATCCCGGGTCTTTTTGTAATCTCAAATGCGGCACCAAGTACAGACGACCCTTTTGTAACCGTTCTCGATGTAGCGGCCCACGAAAATTCCCGATCGGTCATTTTGGTGGGCTTTTTTTATTTATCGGCGGACGTCCGCCGTCCGCAACATATAATATATCGGCTGACTTGTGCAAAGTAAGAAAAGTTTGGTAGGTTTTTTATGGCAGATAAAATGAAAAAGCCTCCGAGAGTAGCTCGGAGACGAGAGGCGAAGATTCCTACGCTGTTTACTGCCCGGCGTGTGGCGGGAGTTGGGCATGCGCTGCAGGTTGATTCGCTGGCGCCAGCTCATTCTCCCACGACTCGAATGGGATCGCTTTGCCGGAGCGGATGGAGGAGTAGAGACCGAGCATTGACTCGATGTTCTGTCCGTAGATGACGAGCCGGGGCCAGATAGGATCTTGCGGATCCAAGTCGAGCTGCGCTTCCGCACCATCGGCTTCATACTCGCCGAGTGTGCGATGAGGGCTGCTCGGGATGCGTGTCCACCAGCTGATCACTCTGACATGGCCCAAGAGTGGGCACGGAATGGCGATCGAGGGGTGGATGATGTCCTCCTTCATCTGGTAGTACAGCCGGCCATCGCTGTCCACGGCGAGCTTCATTCCTTCAAACAAGGCGCTGCCTTGTTTGCCTTCATGCGCGCATTTGCGTGCATATGCGAGGAGATTGCCGAAGACTATGTTTTCGTGGAGGTAGATGCGGATTGCCATGATCTCTGCCTTTCTCTAGCCCTTGATCCGTTGCGGTCTTGGGTCTAGGAAATGTTGTTGCAAAGGAACAAGTAAGATTTGGATATTGTTAATGCAGTTTGCGGATAATGTCAATAAACAGGTATCATACCCGCATGGCATACGGCGCAAAGATTGCCAAAAACGCGGCGTGGTTGATGTTTGCCACTGCCGGACAAAAAGTTGTCGCATTTGTGGCATTCACAATTGCGGCGCGGCTGATCGGCAGGGAGCAGATCGGCGTTTTTTTCTATTGCGTTTCCATTACCTCGATTTTTGTTATTGTTTCGGATTTGGGCATGACGCCTGTTATTATCCGCGCTATTGCCGGAAAGCGTGCGGATGCGCCGCGTCTTTTTCAGGCGGCTTTGCGGTCCAAAATGATATTGGCGCCTCTGGCGATTATAGGAGCTTTGGCTTATGCGTTGTTGTTTAAAGCTGACGGCGCTACTCTGCTAACCGTTGCGATTGCCTGTTTAGTTATGACAGCGGATACTTTTCATTTGGCGTGGTATGGAACTTTGCGCGGAGTGCAAAATTTAAAACCCGAGGCAGTGGGAATGTTTGTAGGTCAGATATTTACAGCTACAGGTTCGATAGCCGCGGCATATTTCGGTTTCGGACCCGTCGGTTTAGCAACTGCATTGCTGGCTGGCAGCTTGTGGAATGTGTTTTGGGCTATCATTCAGGCAAAACGCTTGCAGATCAAATCAGAGAAGCCGCGCGCCAGGGATTACAAGCGATTAGCCAAAGAAGCCGTGCCTTTCGGTTTGGCAGGATTATCAGTCAAAGTTTACTCGTATGTTGACAGCCTTTTTTTGAACGCCTATCACGGTTCGGCCGCAGTAGGCGCTTATGCTGTGGCGTATAAATTAACTTATGCTTTGCAATTTTTGCCTTTGACTTTTACTGCCGCTTTATATCCCGCCCTCGCTTCTGCCTATGCTGAAAAAGATCACGAAAATGTACGAAATACTTTTTTAGGTTCGTTGCGCTTGATGGCGGCTGTAGCTTTTCCGTTATCAGCCGCACTTTCAGCTTTGGCGCCGCGGCTTATCCCGTTAATTTATGGCGCCGATTTTATCGCGGCTATTCCGGCTTTTACGATTTTGCCGTGGGTTCTGCTTCCGATATTCCTGGATTTTCCAGTCGGAGCTCTGCTCAACGCTACGCACAGAGCGCACCTAAAAACTACAGCCATGGTAATTACAATGCTCATTAACATTGCGCTGAATGCGGCATTGGTGCCGTTTTTCGGGCCCAAAGGTGCGGCTTGGGCAGGAGTTATGAGTTTTTGGACACTATTCTTGATTGGCGCGTGGCTGACGCGTGAAAATGCCGGCGGCTTGAAAATTATTACGTTTTTAACGCTACGAGGACTTTTGGCGGCTTTTGTAGCCTGGGCTGCTTGGGCGCTTGTGGGAAGTAAGATGATTTTGCCGGCTAGTATTGTTTTTGGCGGCTCGATTGCGGTGATATTGGCTTTTTTGGTGAAATTAGTTACGGTAAATGACGTGATTAGGTTGACGGCGCGTTTCCGTCCGGCGCCGGAAAAAATTGAAATCACGCATGAAGAATAGCAAAATCGTGTTACTTACCTTGGACTACCCGCCTGAATGCGGCGGCGTGGCAGTTTATTTGTCGTCTTTGGTTAAGGAATCAGACGGCGGGATTTCCGTCATTGTTCCGGAGGGGCATGCGACTGACGGGCCGGGTGAGGTTGTTGCGAAAAAACTGTTTTGTGCGGGCCGAGTAAAATGGCGTCCCATGGTCAATGTGTGCAGAAAAATCGGGGGCGGCAAACAATTGTTGGTCAGCCATGTTTTTCCGGTCGGCACTGCCGCTTGGCTGTCAAAACTTGTCGGGGGCCCGGAATACTCGATTATTTTCCATGGATTGGATTTAAAATTAGCGGCCGGCAGATGGAAAAGCTGGCTGCTGAACAGGGTGTGCAATGGCGCAAAGGTTTTGATCGCAAACAGCGAATTCACAAAAAAAGAATTGCTCAAGCTTTTGAAACGCCGGACAGACGTTATCGTCATAACTCCGGCTGTTGAAGAAGGGCCGTATCCAAGCAGGGAAGAAGCGCGCCGGATTTTGAATATAGGCCCTGATGAACAAATTGTTTTGACAGTGGCCAGGCTGATACCCCGCAAAGGTTTGGATTTTTCATTAAGGGCGATGTCGCGGGTGCAGACTTATGCGGATGTCGTTTATGTCGTGCTGGGTGATGGACCGGATTCGGCGAGATTGGAAAAAGTCGCAGAAGAGTGCCGGACAAAAGTAAAGTGGATACGGGACGCGAAGGACAACGAAAAAAAATTATGGCTGGCGTCTGCGGATGTGTTTCTTTTGCCGGCGCGCGAAGAAAAATTCGATGTTGAAGGTTTTGGAATAGTATATTTGGAAGCTGCAAAAGCCGGTTTGCCGTGTGTAGCTGGTTCTAGCGGCGGCATAAAAGAGGCAGTTGTTGATAGGCGGACAGGTTTGGTGGTGGACGCGGACAAAATAAGTGAAATCGCCCATGCAGTTGAGAAACTGCTGGAAGACGGGGATTTGCGGAAGACGTTGGGTCAGGCGGGTCGAGAGAGAGTAGAGGATGAATTTTGCTGGAGCGATAGATGGCTGAAACTGGCGGAGAAGCTTGGGACGGTTTGTAGTGAGTAGTTTGTAATGAGTGGTTGGAAATGATAAAAGGGGAGTGAGAAATTATCCAAACATTGAAAATTGAATTATTTTCCTAAATTCGTCATTAGTCATTCGGATTTCGTCGTTCTCCATTCTCCCCATCAGTCATTTAACCTATCACCTAAAACCTCATGGATACCATTTCCATCATAATCCCCTGTTTTAATCATGCAGAAGTTTTACGACGCACGCTAAAGGGTATACAGGATCAGACGCTTCAACCCAATGAAATCGTGGTTGTTGATGATAGTTCAATGGATAATCCAAAGGCTGTCGTTTCTGAATTTGTAGATAAATTAAAGCTAAAATTTTTTCGTTTGGAAAAAAATTCAGGAGCGCCGGCCGCGAGAAATTATGGGGCCGAGCGGACAAGCGGCGAATTTCTGCTATTTTTGGATGCAGATGTTGAACTTGAGCCTGATGCGCTGGAAACTTTTGTTAATGCTCTGAATGAACATACTGACGCAGTATTTGCATATTCCGATTTTTTTTGGGGCTCGAAACTTTTCCGCGGATTGCCGTTTGATGTTGAAGCGCTGAAGAAAAGAAATTTTATTCATACTTCTTCTCTGCTCCGTCGTGTGGCTTTTCCCGGTTTTGACGAGAGTTTGAAGAAGTTTCAAGATTGGGATTTGTGGCTCACAATTGCGGAGCGTGGAGGAAAAGGGGTTTGGATAAACCGCCCGCTTTACCGTATTAAACCGCGCAGAAACGGGATGAGCCGTTGGGCGCCGCGTTTTTTGTATAAAATTCCTTGGCAAAAGTTGGGTTTTATGCCAAAGGTTATACGGGAATATCGCGAAGCCGAACAGATTGTGAGGAAAAAACACCGGCTATAAGTCATCAAGTCTATAAAGTCCGTAAAGTCATAAAGTCTGGGATGGGAAATATTTCGCCTACTTCTCTACTTCTCTATTCACTTCACTTATGAAAGATCTCCGCATCATAATTGTCTCTTGGAATGTCGAGCGGCTTCTCGAACGGTGTTTGAAATCTTTGCCAACTGCTTGCGCTGGTTTGGATTGGGAGGCGATTATGGCGGACAATGCTTCGAATGATGGAAGTGTGGAAATGGCTGAAAAGTGCGCGCAGGAATTGAACGGCAGATTGCACATTATCGCCAACAAAGACAATCGCGGTTTTGCAAAAGCTTGCAATCAGGGAATCTCGGGATATGATGCGCGGTACGTTCTGCTGCTTAATCCGGATACAGAATGCCCGCCTGATTCGCTTTTGAATCTGGTGAAAGCCGCTGATAATAATCCAAAAGCGGGGATTTTTGGTCCGCAACTGATTTATCCGGATGGAAAACATCAGCCAAGCGTGCGGCGGTTTCCGACCGTTTGGAACCAAATCGGAATTTTATTGAAATTGCATCATTTACTCCCATGGCTTTTTAAGAATTATTTTAATCCTCTTGCTAATGATAAAGATAAAATAAAAGTCGATCAAGTCATGGGCGCTTGTTTCTTAATCCGCCGCGAGCTTATTGAGCAGATAGGCGGTTTGGACGAACGTTATTTTATTTGGTTTGAAGAAGTGGACTATTGCAAACAAGCGAAACAGCGCGGGTGGGAAGTTGATCATGAGCCGTTTGTAACAGTAATTCACCACGGCGGAGAATCATTCGCACAACTTTTTTCCACGCACAAGCAAAGAATATTCAACGATAGTTTGAAAAAATATTTTACCAAGTGGCATCCCGGCTGGAGGGCGCGGTTGATTTCCTTGGTTTGCCCGGTCGCAATTTTGGAGGCATACATCATAGAAAGATTTTTTGGAAATAAGCGGCCTACACTCTCTAAGAGACGTGGCAAGAGATGAGGCAAAAAAAAAGACTCCGGCAGGTTAGCCGATTGGCGAACCCTGAAGAGTCTTCGTAGAGAAGTTGTTGAGACCTATGGCGTGTTCACGAAGTACGAATTGCCGAAGATGGCGGCAAAGTACGCGTAATTGGCGATCAGCCAGTTCTCTTCCCAACCGCCGAGCGGGTAGTTGTTCTGGTGGAACCAGATTACCCCTTTGATCAACGGTAGGTGCAGATTGAGGTATGGGTAGCCCGCGTTGCTACCGATCGCGAAACGGTCAATCCACCAGTTTTGGTATCCTGCAGAACAGGAATTAGAGGCCGCGGTTTCGGCTATGATGCAGGGCGCGTTCGCGCAGAACTGGTCGTGGAAGTTATTGTTCGTTTCCTTCAGTGCCGCTTTCAGAAACCAGATGTCATCTGTTTCGCGCTTGCCGAGCGCGCAGGCGTGCGCGAAGATATTGTAGCCGACCCAGTCGTAATAGCCGCGATCAACGCTCCAGTCCGCATACTTTGCGCCTACGCCTCCATAGCCGTAAAAGCGCATGTTGTAGTTGATACCGACGTGTATACGGCCTGGCGCGGCTTGGCTTAGAAGGTTGGATACGAACATGAAAGCGTTTTTGAACGCGTCTATGCACTGCGCCTTGCTCCAACTCGAACTGCAATAGGGCGAGTTTTCGAGGTTCATTTCATGGAAAAGGGCAACGGCGATTTCGCCGGTATACTCATCCCTGACCCAGTAGGCGAATTGGCGCAAGCGGTCAATATGCCATTGGGAGATGTAAGGATAGGAGCTGGTGAAAGCATCGACTCGAATGTCTAGCATGGGGAGACGGCCGCTGTTCCAAATCGCCTGCGCAGTGTTGGCAATAGTCGGCGATCCGTTTTTCACGGTTTCGCCGCTGTCCAGATTCCAATAGAATTTGTAGATGTAGATGAACAGGCCGGTTAAGCTGTCCACTACGCCAAGGTGGCTGCGACCAGAGTCGCCTACAGAGCCGCCAGGGAAAATGCCGCGCAGAACGCCTTTTGAAGACATCGGCATGGACTTGACCGGCGGGACCGCACTACAGCCTTCGTCAACGGCGTTATTGCAATTGTTGTCGATTTGGTCGCAGAGCTCGTAGAGCCCGGGCGCGACATACTTCGATCCGTCATTGCAATCGTTTTGGCATTCGGTGTAGCCGTCGCCGTCATTATCGATTTCGCTGGGATCGAGATAGCCATCGCAGTTATTGTCGGCGATATTGTCGCAGATTTCCGGAGCGTTCGGATGGACCTGCGTATTCGTGTCATTGCAATCGCCGCCTTGCGCGATTTGATAACCGCCACTGGGCGCGCACAAACATTTTGCCGGCGGCGTTCCATAGCCGTCGCCGTCTCCATCGTAATAATAGTATAGGCAACCGACGGAGTTTTCTTCATCAGTCTGGCCGTCGCAATCGTCATCCTTACCGTTGCAGGTTTCCGGCAACGGCTGTTGTGCTTGCAGACAGGTAACCGAACCGTACAGGCATTTAGTGAGTCCTCCGGCGCAAATGCCGGGCTGACCCGAGTTGCAAGACTGGTTGCCTTCCGGATTATTCTCATCAGTCTGCCCGTCGCAGTCGTCGTCTTTGCTATTGCAAAGCTCTGACGACGGAGACTTTGGCTTGCATGTTTGCGGGACTCCGTTCACGCAGTTGGCCTGCGTTACTTTGCACGCGCCAATGCCGCAGGTTGTTGAACCGAGGTTTTCATCAGTCTGCCCGTCGCAGTCGTCGTCTACGCCATTGCAAAGCTCGTACGACGGAGACTTTGGTTTGCAGGTTTGTATGACTCCGTTCACGCAGATGGCCTGCGTTACCTTGCACGCGCCAATGCCGCATGTCGTTGAACCGAGATTCTCATCAGACTGCCCGTTGCAGTTGTTATCTATGCCGTCGCAGACTTCCTGAACCGGCTCAATTGCCTGCATGCAGACAGGTGATCCGTTCTGGCAGTCAGTTACTCCATCGGCACAGATTCCCGGCATTCCCGTGTCGCAGGGTAGGTTGCCTTCCGGATTTTCCTGATCCGCCTGCCCGTCGCAGTCGTCGTCTATGCCGTTGCAGGTTTCCTGAACCGGCGGCAATACCTGCGCACAAACGATTGATCCGTTCTGGCAGGCAATGACTCCCTCCGCACAGATTCCGGGTATTCCCGTATCGCAGTATTGATAGCCATCGAGAATACCTTCATCCTCCTGCCCGTCGCAGTTGTCGTCTTTGCCATTGCAGAATTCTTCAGCGCCCGGATAGACAGAGTTACTCATGTCATCACAGTCGCCGGATTCCTTCGTAAAGCCATCTCCGTCATTATCGATCTGGACGGGCTTTGTCGAAGTCGTGTCTTGGTCCTTGTCAGGCGGCTCAGGCTGAGGGTCAAAAATGCAGCCGCACAAAAAAGCCGTGAAAAGTACCAGCCAGCATTTATGCGTGTACATTGTCAATTCCCCCTTTTGTTCGAACTTTTTTTAATTGTCAAAGGCCTGATTTGATAGTAGACCTATAAAATATCGGCTGTCAATTAAAAGGATATATGGAGCGTGATCAAGTTGTTGTCATCCGGTTGATAACCTGACAGAATGTCTTAATGCATAAAATTCAGCAGTGGTTTTCAAATGCGCAGAATGATTTTTTGAAGTGGATGCTCGGGATTGCGTTTCTTGAAATACTTTCTTTTGCGACTGTCTTTAACCCGCCATACCGAGCGGCTGCGACGATAATCGCGGGTTTGATAATGCTGGTTGTTGCCATGAAGCGGCCGGCTTTGGGTCTGGCGATTTTGCTTTTTGAGCTAATGGTAGGATCCCAGGGTTCGCTTTTGAAGATTCCGAACGGCTGGGAGGTTAACGGCGGAATTTCGCTCCGCATTGTTTTATTCGCCGCTTTTTTTCTAGGCTGGGCGTTGAATGCGGCGTTGGAATGGAAAAAGACGCGGGCTGAATTCAAACAAGCGGTTTTTCAGGAATTGCGCAAACGCAAGGCTTGGATCGCTGTTTTGGTTATTTGCATTTGGGCCGTTATTCGCGGGGCATGGCTTAAAAATGAAGATCTTTGGACCGATGCTAATGCGTGGGCATTTTTGCTTTTGTTGGTTCCTGTGATTTATGTTGCGCTGCGATCACCGGAAGGCTTGAAACGGCATTGCCTCAACGCAATCGCAGGCGGATTGTTCTGGCTGCCGCTAAAAACGCTGATGCTTTTTTATGCGTTTACGCACGGATTGAGCGGATTGTCACAACCCTTGTATTTATGGGTCAGGCGCACCGGCGTTGGCGAGGTAACGCTCGTTACAGGCAATTTATTTCGCATTTTCATGCAATCGCAGATTTATGCTTTAGGCGGCGCGCTGTTTTTTTTGGGCAGGCAAAAAGAGGGAGATCGATTTGGTTTTCCGTGGTTTCTTGTCGGCATTGGAAGCGTTGCAACGCTCATCCTTTGCTTGTCACGAAGTATTTGGGCGGGTTGTGCGGTTGGCGCTGCCGCCTTGCTGATTCTTTGTTATAAGCGCCGCAGACAAGGCAAGGCCGACGTTCCTAAGCCATGGCGTATCATTTGGCGCATTATCGGCGGATCAGCCATAGCGCTTGGAATTATTGGCGGTATCGTGTGGTTCCCATACCCACGTGTGGACGTGGGATCGCTCGCGTCGCTGATTTCATCGCGCGGTACTTTGAGTGATGCAGCCGCAGAGAGCAGATGGAATCTTTTGCCGGTTTTATGGAATAAAATAAAAAAAGCGCCTATTCTGGGCTCGGGCTTCGGCGCGGCCGTAACTTACAAATCAATGGATCCGCGCGCGCAGGCCTCTCCCAACAAGGGTTTGGTAACTACTTACGCCTTTGAATGGGGCTGGCTTGAGTTTTGGATCAAATTTGGGTTCATTGGAATTGTAGTGATGGCATGGTTGCTAGCATCCATTGGTTTGCGTTGGTCGAGGTCTCCGTTTCAGCCGTGGGTGCGTATTTCTGGATTTGCGCTTCTGGCAGGACTGGCAGTTGTCCATTTTTTT
>JAHJFW010000118.1 GCA_018824765.1 Patescibacteria group bacterium | reverse complement strand
GACGTTATCGCGCTCGGCCGCCGAACTGAACAGAACAAGCAGCTCCGGAATTTCAGCTTCGCGTGGCATGGCAGAATCAACTTTATCCAAAACCGCCGGCGAAATCGCCCCTGCAGCAGCCACTGATCCTTCCAAACTGTTGAGATACACGGTCTCACTGCTAAGCTTGTCGAGGGACGAGGCGATGGCGGCATTGGTTTGCTTCACCTCGTCCAGCTTGGGCTTTATCACAAAAATCGAAGCTCCAAGAAAAAGCAAAATCAATAAGAAAAACAGCGAGGAATAATACTCGGTCAATAATTTGGACGGATGTTTATGGACTTCGCTCATAATGCGTTAGCCGAAAGGAACTTAACCGCTTTCATGGAATCCGGCTTAAGCGTCAAATTGATCTGGAAATTCACGCTTTGGACTGCGCCCGTTTCCGCAGAATACTCCGCCTGATAACCAAGGGCTTCAACTTTTGACACCATCTCAACCTGTTTGAATGCCACCACCTGCCGGGCTGCAGCTTCAAAAGACGGTGCAGTGGCCGCAAGCGTTACACGGCCTTCAGGCGAAAGCGTGAATGAGCTGTACCAAACTTCAGGCACGGTCGCAGACTCCAGCATGTCAAAAATCGTTGTCGGCAAAATGTGCGCATCCAGTAAGCCACCCAAGGCTTTTAAACGCGGTTCCAAATCGCTATAAGCTGACCAATCCTTTTGTTTTTCCGCAATGCGGGACTCCACGTTTTCCAGACGAGTTTTCGCTTCCGCGTAATTTACAGATGCCTTGCTCCCCTGCCATGTCAAAAGCGCATAAGATCCGACCAAGAGCAAAATGAAAACAAAAGTAAACACCGCCAGCGTAAATCGTCGGCGTGGCAAATCTATCAGCAGGCGCATTTCAGCTTCATCCAAAAAACTGACCCTGACCGGTTTTTTTACGCGTTTAATCACACGGACGCGGCGGGGCGCGGCCGCGTGCGGTAAAATTCGCGCCTTGTTTTTTGTTTCAGCCTCTGTTTGCGCCAAAGCCGCAGCCTCCTGCACTACTGGCGCCGCTTTTTCAGCAGGCGGCGTTAGAGAAGCTTCAAGCGGCTTTTTGGCCGCGGTTTCACTTGCAATCGGCACCAAGCCCGGCGGTTTTTTTTCTTTACCGGCGAATTTAAAAAATTGCGGCGGCAATTTTGGCGGGGTTTCCGGTTTACGGGTATGGAAAAGCCGCGCTTTAAAATTTTCAAGCCAATTCTGGGTTTTAAACACAGCACGCGGCAAAAAAGGCTCACCCGCCAAAACATCGCCAAGCTCACCCTCGTCAACTTCAATAATCTCAATCTCTTCCTCTTCAGCCTGCGGCGTATGCAAACGCACACCCTCCTTCTTTAAAGACGGTTCAATCGGCTTCTTCAATTCCTCTTCCCGTTTTCTCAAATTTTCAGGAAGAAGCGATATATCAGAGGGCATTTACTTGAAATATGTAAGATGGAAGTTAAAAGATAGAATCCGGAATCCGGTGTTGGAAGGAAAATGAATTTCCAACTACTGACTTTACGGACTTTATAGACTTTACGGACTTTACGGACTCTTTCCTCATTCAATATCTCTCATCGCGCATCCGATAGCAACGGCAAATCTAGCTCCGATTTCGTCCAGCACAGGCCGCAGGTCTTCCGGATAAACAACGCGCGCCCACGGATCGCCGAGATAGGCGTTCACATTCATCAGCTTTGTCACAAACTCCGGCAGGCCGGGCAAAAGCGATGAACCGCCGGTCAAAATAATCTTGTCGATTTTTTTCGTTGCCCCGCCTTCGCTTTGGCTTTGGTACAAATTAAAAGAATAACTGACCTCATCAAGAATCGGTTTTAACAAAGTCGTCAAAATCGGCGAGAGGTCGCTATTCGGCACCAATGCTTTCATTCCGCGGATGTCACGCTTCATTGTTTCAGCCTGTTCAAAGGTTACACCCAGCGTCTTAGCAATGGCTTGGGTGATGGTCGTGCCGCCGGTTGCGATTGAACGGTTCAAAAATGGGACGCCTTTTTCAATTACGGAAATATTCGTTCTTTGGGAACCGATGTCAGCCAGCATGATATTCGACCTGTCTTTGCCAATCAGTCCCCTGACCTGCGCCAAAACCTCGGTTTCCAATGACAGCAGTTCCAAACCGGCGCGCTTAAAAATTTCAATATAATGGTTGACCAAAGTTTTGGGGGCGCCGGTAATCAAAACGCGCATTAATTTTTTCCCGCCTTCGCCGGCTTGAGTATCTATTGTTTTGAAATCCAACGCGATATCATCAAGCGGAACCGGGATTAATTTTTTCGCCTGCCACTGCACTGCCTCTTTAAGCTCTTTGTCGCCTACTGCCGGCACGCTGATAATCGAAGAAAAAACCGCTGAAATCGGCAAGGCTGCAACGCAGCGCTTGGACATGCATTTGGATTTGGCAACCATCTTCTTTATCAGGGACGCGGTTTTTTCTTCATCCTCAATAAAAGTTTTACCGCTGATTAAAGACGCCGGATCGCTGTAGGCGTAGGTAACCAAACGAGCTCGGCCTTTTTCATTTAAGAGCTCGACAATTTTGATTCCGGAATAACCGAGATCTATGCCAAGGTAACTCTGTTTTGAGGATTTGGAAGAGAATAATCCCATATGTTCATTCGATGTTATATTCTATCGCGTTCGCAGAAATAATTGAAGCTCGGTCTTTGGTGTTAGGTTTAAGGGTCCTGCGTCCTACGTCTTCCTTAACCTAGATTCTAAAACGCATCCTTAGCAGTTGGTAAAGACTTGCCAATGTCCTGCATGCCCGGAGGCGGATTGGCCACGGCGCGGCCGTCAAAGGTAACTGTCTCTGCCGCAGTCGCGGCAGTGCCGCTTGTGCGTTCAAAAACCAATGCCCTTGAAGCGAAAAGTCCGTATGCCTGAAGAGGCAGTGTG
>JAHJFW010000016.1 GCA_018824765.1 Patescibacteria group bacterium | reverse complement strand
CTGATTCAACTTTGACCAAAGCGCTGTCCAACAAGCGCACCGGCGCATTACCAGCCGGATTGTAAAGATGAAAAACCTCGTTGCCGTCCAAAAATCCGTCACCATCCGTATCCGGATTCCTTGTATAAGTGCCAAACAAAGTTTCTTCCAAATCAGTGATGCCGTCAGAGTCAGAATCCAAGCCAGCCGGCGGCAACGTGGGTTTTTCCGGCGGCAAAGGCGGCGGCAGGGGCACGCTGGCAGCCGCGGAATTACTTGGCTCGCTGTCGCCTGAAATATTCGAGGCAAAAACTTTATAGGCATAAGTCTTTCCGGCTTCCACGGAAACATCCAAAAACGAGGTGCTGTTAGGCGGCAAACTTGTTACAGCTGAAAAAATACCGTCTCCGGAGTCGCGCTCTATGCGAAAACCTGATTCATTGGCTGAATTATCCGCCCAGCTCAACAGCACGCTCTGCGAATTCGTGGAAGTTGCTTCGGCATTTGTCGGCGCACTTGGCAAAAGCGGCAAAGGAGGCGCAGTCGGAACAACTGCTACAGGCGCCGGTGCCGGCGCAGGCGGGAACAGCAAATCGCGGTTGAAATATACGAAACCGCCGGCGACTCCAGCCACCAGCACGATAATCACAATGACAACCGGCATCTTGCTCCGTTTAACCGGAGCCGGCTCTGCATGAACTGCGGGTTCCGATTTTTTCTTTTCTTCCGCCGAAGCCCTTAATGCCGCCCCGTAATATTTATCAGGGATCGTATAAATCACCGGCTCCTGTTCGGTTTCTGGCACACCTGCTGGATTTTGCGATAACTCATCCGGCATAAAGCTACAATTTAGTCACGCTCTGAACGAGATATTCGAAGATGGCCGGATAGTCGTATGTCGGAGCGCCGTTTGTCATGTATCTTGCCGTAAGCAAGGAATTTCCTTCCAGAACATAAGCGGTTAAGCCGTCATTGCTCATCCAGACCTGATAGCCGGCTTCATTGGTAAATTTGCGGAACGGGCCGACTTCTGATGAGGGCGGATTGAAGTCAATGCCTGACGCCACTTCTTCTGAGGTAAGCTCAAAGGTTGTCAGCTCGCCGGTATCAACCTTGAAAACGCCTGATTCCACATCCGGGGATACGCGCCAAGCAGACGGCACTAAAACGCTCCATGTGCCGCCGATATCATTAACGGCAAACATGGAAGAGCCTGCCAGGGTCTGGCCGGATGTTGCCGGATCATAGCCGTTCGTCACTTCTGATCCGTCGCTATAACCGTCACCGTCACTGTCGGCATTCATCGCGCTCGTGCCGAATAGTGTTTCTTCCGCATCGCTCAAACCATCGCTGTCGCTGTCAGGCGCTGCCACCGGTTGGACAACTTCGGCAATTGTTTCTGCCGGCTGTTCCGGAGTAATGGGTTCCGGCGGCAATAAATCCGGTTCAACTATGGCTGGTGGAACATTTTCTTCAATCATAACCAGCGGCGTTTCTACGAGAGTAGCAGGTTCTTCAGGAATTTCACTCACAACCGGCAGAGGCGCTACCGGAGCCGCCTTTGGCTGAATCACGAAAAACCAGACAGCTGCGCCAACAGCCGCCACTAAAACCACGATAACAGCCGCAATAATGACGGGTTTGAAATTAAATCCCTGCTTTGACTCTTCAACAGCTTCAGGCGCCTCTGCAACTTCGGTTTCCGCTTTATCCAAATCCCCAAAAATATCTTCCGGCTCCCCTCCTGTCGCAGGCTTTTCAGGTGTTGTCGCAGGTTCTTCCGGCTGCGGCGATGCAGGTGGTTTTTCTGGCGGAGGCGTCGGGGAAGGCGGAGTTGGCAAAGATCCGCCCGGCTGGGGCGTTGGTTCTACCGGCAAATTTGTGGGAGGCGCGTCAAACATATATGGATTGTTAAGATTTCAAAATTTTAAATTAAATTTCCGTTTGCGGTTCTATCAATGGTAGCTCTTCCATGGGAATCGGCGCGTCCCCTTCCTGCCACGGGCGTTCAGGCGTATATGATTCAATCGGCCGCGTTCCTTCAGGCAGTTGCGTTTTTGATTCCATGGCGGATTTAGCCCGAAAAGGCAGGCTGACTTCAGCCCTTTTTCTCAAAATCAAAACGGCTACCACCAAAATCGCCGCGACCAGCGCTCCTAGAATAATACCGTAAATTATGTTTTTGCGCTCCATACCCCGTGATTACAAAATCGACTCTGTTTGCTTATTCAGCAACAGAGGTGAATGAATGAATGCGGCTTTTCTAGGCATAGAGATTTTCGAAGTTGAAAGATTGTTTAGCATATCGTTGCTGTCGATTTTGTAATACGGGGCATACTTAGATAAAATAACCAATGATCAATAAACAATAATCAATTTAAGAATTTTCTGAAAATGAAATCCATATTTTTTCAAATCAGAAATTAGACTGGGACCATGCTTGTGAACTGATTGATTCACAATTACCCGCCGGACAATCCGAGTCTTGATTGCACCATTTTAACTTTGCCCCAGCCGGAGTGCAGTTGTTACAAACGCAGTATTTCTGTGGCGGCGGATTGGTTCCTTGGAAATAATACTCATAAAGCGCCACGGCTGCCGTCACACCTTCGCGCCCAGCTAAAAGATTATTTTTTACATTGATCAAGCCGCTGTTCGGGTCCAAATCGGCAATATGCCAGAACTTGCAATTGTCCTGCGTGCAGTCTTTTGTTGTAACGGTTGTAGCATCAATCTCTACAATCTGCTTGTCAGTTGACACGATAGCGCTAAATTTCTTAGAGGAAAACAAACTGGACAGCGGAGTCGGCAAGGAGGATGCTGCGGCATTTATTACCGGATAGACCGATCTTGAAAAAGTTCCCCAAACCATATGCACTGGCTCGCTGGCACCCAAGAACGGCGCGTACCTGAAATATGTGGTTAAAGGACCGTCTTCGTAAAAATCGCAGCTATCCCACCATGTTTTATTACAAGGACTCTCTGTCATATCGCAATACCCTTTAGGGCATTGCGAGTCTGCGCCGCAATCTATACCTGCATTCGGACCGCCCTTGCAAACTCCTTCTGTCAAGAGGCTCTTCCCTTTATTGCAATCAGGATTATTTACACCCAATCTAGCCTCACAAGCATCCTTACCTTCCACAAGACAACCGTTGTATTTCTTGTCTGATCCTCCTTTCCCGCCGACAACGTCGCCAACTTTATGCTGGCAAATCAGCTGAGCATAAGGCAATTTGTTCAAATCGGCAGAACCTTTTAAGGTAGGCGCCCAAGTAATGTCGCGCGTGCACTCATGGTTTGCCGCCGGACGATTATTCCAGTCGCAAGTTGTAGGGACAAACTGATCCAAAATTGGAGTGGTGGAAATGCATTTTGGCTCGGAGTGGTAATCACACTCACTATCTTTCACACATTGTTTGATGGGATTTCCCGGACCTTGATAATTAAGGCATATATGATTTTTAGCCTCTTGCGAACAGATTCCAACTGAATCCTCGTTGCAATCCGCATTAGTCTTGCAGGGTTGATCTTTATGCTTTCCATAGTTGCACACATGCAGCGTCTGATCATATTTATTCGCAACCGTATAAGCGAACTCTTTCGGCAATAACAAGTGATTATTCGTCATGCCCAATACATATGGCTTGGGCCCTATGTCAACGCCCCACTTAACCGTATAATACGCCTCGCCTTTGCCCGGGCGCGGATAAAGCCAAATACTGTCGCCTTGCCCCAAACCAAGAACCTGCTGGAAATTTGACACTGAAAAACCCTTGGATGTGAACGGCCAATATCCGCCTCGGCTTCCTTCGTCAATGTTATAGGAATAAGTCCAAGCCGGCATATCAGGCCAGCCGCAATTCGGGCGGTTGGGTAAATTGCCGGTGCAAAGGTTATCATCGTATTTGTCCACCACAATCTTGTACTGCGAACATTCGGCGCGGTCATTCAAACCCTGAAACTCAAATTTGCCGTCATTGTCGCTTACTGTCTGATTGACCAAAACGCCTTTGTAAAACAGGCTGACTTTAGCCAAAGGCACGGGTTCGTTGTAAATGACATCAACCAAACGCGCGTGAATACTGCCCGAACCTTTTTCTTCACTGCATTTTCCGCAACCGCTGAAACCGCATGAGGCATTGCATTGAACAATTTCATAATTATTATTGCCCTTAATGCCTATACCCAAGGCCGGCCCTTTTTCTTTGATGCAAGCCCAGAAATCATTTGAGGAAGGCGGGGTTTG
>JAHJFW010000117.1 GCA_018824765.1 Patescibacteria group bacterium | reverse complement strand
ATCCCATTCGTATCGAAGCGCCGATTCCGGGTAAGTCGCTGGTTGGCATTGAGGTTCCTAACCAGTCTGTAGCTACTGTTGGCATTCGTGAAATGCTCGAATCGCGCGAATGGCGCGAGCGTGTGAACAATCTGGTTTTTGCCTTGGGTAAAGACGTTTCAGGCAAGCCTTGGGTGACTGATTTGTCGCGCATGCCGCATATGCTGGTGGCAGGTGCAACCGGTTCGGGCAAATCGATCTGTCTGAATACATTGTTGATGTCGCTTTTATATTCGAACGGACCAGATGATTTAAAATTTATTTTGGTTGATCCTAAGCGCGTTGAGTTAACGATTTACAACGGCATACCCCATTTGGTCGTACCTGTCATTACAGAAGTCGATAAAACCATCAATGCTTTGCGTTGGGCCTTGAGGGAGATGGATCGCCGCTTTGATCTCTTATCCAAGTTCGGGGCGCGTGATTTGGACGCTTATAATAAGAGGGCGGAGGAAAAGATCCCGATTTTAGTGATAGTAGTGGATGAGTTGGCTGACCTTATGATGAACGCCATGGCGGAAATCGAGGGTGCGGTTGTCCGTCTGGCACAGATGTCCCGAGCAGTTGGTATTCATTTGGTGCTGGCGACGCAGCGGCCGTCAGTGGATGTCATCACGGGTTTAATCAAGGCTAATATTCCGACGCGCGTGGCGTTTGCAGTCGCATCATCAATGGATTCTAGGACGATTCTCGATCAAGTGGGAGCTGAAAAATTGTTGGGGCGCGGAGATATGCTGTTTCAGACAGCTGAGATGTCTTCACCGAGGCGAATACAGGGATCCTTCGTGGCGGAAGACGAAGTCAAGCGCGTGGCGGACTTCCTTAAATCAAAATACGAGCCAGCTGATTACGATTTGTCTATTTTAGAACGGGCATCCGGCGGAGATTCCAAGTTCATAAACGGTTTGCCAGTGGAAGAAGATACCGATCCGCTTTTGCCTGATGCCAAGGAAGAGATTCTTCGCGCGGGCAAGGCTTCGGCATCGCTTTTACAGCGTCGATTGAAGGTCGGTTATGCGCGTGCCGCCCGTATTTTAGATTTGCTTGAACAGGAGGGATTTATCGGTCCGGGCGACGGAGCGAAACCGCGTGAAATTTTGAACGTCCAATTTTCCCGACAGATGGAACAAATTCCACAGCCGGATTTTCCGGAGGAGGAAAATCCAGACGACGAGTTTGAAGAGCAGGTTTGATTTGAATCCGACGCACGCCTGTCATTCCGACCGAAGAGTCCGACGACGAGCGGAGGAAGCCCTTTCAGTTGAAACGGACTTTTTGATTCGCAAAGATCAATCAGATTGGATTATACGATTGCTTGTTGTAAGCTATGAAAAACCGCAATGTCGTTTATCCAAAAACAACTGTTACCCGAAGCCGAGTTCGGGGAGATGCTGAAAGAGCTGCGTGAGCTGCGGGGTTTTACATATGACGAGCTTTCCAAGCTGACAAGAATACATCCTTCCATCATCCAAGCGTTGGAACGGGAGGAGTTTTCCGAATTGGCCGATCCTTTATATGCGGAACGGCATGTGAAATTTTTGGTTTTGGCCTTGGAAGGCAGGCCTGATTATTTTTTAAAAAAATACCGCGCACTTTTGAAAGAAAAAAATGCCGTTCCTGTCGACACTATGAAAGTCAGAACAACGGTGAGGAAAAGAGATTTTTTTGTTACCTCGCGCCTTGTTGCGGCCGCCGGTTTTTTTCTGTTCGCGGGTCTTGCATGCGCGTATTTAATCTGGCAGGCATATCTTTTGCAGGATCCTCCTCCTTTGCGCATTATTACGCCTGTCGAAGGCGCGCGTTTGACAGTGCCGCATGTTGATGTGCAGGGAGAAACTGCGCCAAACGCTCTAGTGACCGTAAACGGGCAAAAGGCAGTAGTCGATGGTGAAGGCCGCTTCCGCATTGTATTTGATATTCCTCGAGGTTTGACAACGCTGACCATTGAAGCCAGCCGGCGTTACGGTTCTCCGATCACTCTGACGCGCATGGTTTCGTATGAAAGGTAGAAGTTAGAATATAGAAGATGGAAGTTGGAAGATTGAATGACGAATATGTAAAATAATCAATGTTCAATTTCCAATAATCAATGGGTGGTAAAAAAAATAGTCCCTGAGCAAAGTCGAGGGGCTACTTTTATTATTCGTCGTCCTTCGACAAGCTCAGGAACTATCCTGTTGGGATTTTGATTATTGGTTGTTGCTTGGAATTTAATCCGAGTTTATATGTCCTATGAGCTGCAAAGCGTCATCACGTTAAAAGGAAGACATCGATCGTCATGAGAGGAGAGAGTCCCCACTTTGGCCGAAGCTTCTGCGGGGGGTCCATGAAGCTCGATGTCTAGGGAACGTACTTCGCTTCGCAGCTCACAGGGCACATGTTTTAATGACCGTATTAAATAACAATAGAGAAGCCTAGGCCACTTGTCAAGATTTTTTATATCGTCTTTTTAAGAAAAACCGACCGTAGGAGGTCGGAAGAGATCTGCCCCTTGCGTTGCTTAACGCGGCAGACTGCAAGGCCCGGGATGGCCTAGTACGAACTCTGCCGACTGCACCATTAGGCTGACATTTCTGCTATGGAACATCTGTCTGATTTGCTTGGCGTAGTGCAGCACAAGCAGTTTGAGATGGCTGGCGTCGCCCGTGTCAATAGGACGAATGCGGACCGGCGATTTTTCATCGCGGATTACGTTGTATCCGAGTTTTTCGCAGT